>JAZOQQ010000090.1:0-3151 GCA_045656165.1 Acutalibacteraceae bacterium | reverse complement strand
AGAACTGACCAATAACTTTGCGTGGAACAACCACTTGTATGCGGTCGTTCCGCAATCCGGTCCTTTTTCGCCTCAGATGATGCTCTTGTTCTATAACAAGAAGATCATTAACGACGCAGGCCTTGAGGATCCTCGTGAGCTCTACAACAAAGGTAAATGGGACTGGGATGCGTTCTACAACATGGGTACGGAACTGGTCAACGACGGCATATATCTGACCGATCGTCAGACTGCCAACTATGCGGCACAGTGGAACGATGCGCTGTTGGTCGACACTTCCGATCCTGCCCATCCCAAAGCCAACTTGACCGATACTAAGACCATTAATGCGCTTAAATATATCCAAAAACTCACCTTGGGCCAAAACAAGGTGGTGGATGCGGCTGCAGCAGGTGCTGACGATGCCACGCCAGACGCATTCTTGCAAGGTAAAGTTGCTATGTGGTGCGGTTTCTACTTTGATTTGTACGAGCACTACTCGTTAGGTGAGGGCGTTACGGCCTCCAATGCTTTCGCTAAAGATATCAAGAACTTGGGTGTTGTTCCCGGTCCCTTCGGCCCTGACAATACCAGAGGTGCGCATACGGTCGGTTCGTATGTTTACGGTATCGGCGCCGGTAAAGGTTCGTCCGATTTGAGAGCGGCGATGGCGTTTGCCAAATTCTCGGCTTCTTACGAATCCAACGTAGCAGGTAAATATACGTATTCTGCGGAAGATTTGGCATTGATTCAGCAGATGACATCCGGCCCGAAACACTATACCGGCAGCACCTATTCCGATGGTTCCAACACCAGCACCGGTGTTCGCGGTGTTGTCTTCAAGATGGTCGCGCTGGGTGAAGATATTACGCAGACGGTCAACAAGTACAACGCGCTCTTACAAAAATGCATTGACGTAACGGTTAATCAGCAATAAAGTTCTGTCGATACCGAGGGGCTCGCTGCGTGAACTCCTCGGTATTGGTATATATAACGAAAGAAGGATGAGTATTCCATGAATCATCACGTACATTCTGTTCTCCGCCGGATAGCGGTGCTTTGCGCAATTGTAGCCCTTTTTTGCTGTACGGTGCCGGTCTTTGCGGCAGAAAACAGCGGCACGATCTACTACGTTTCCGCCAACGGTAGCGGCAATGGCTTAAGCGAAGACGATCCGATGTCCTTATTATCCGTCAACGGTACGTTATTGAATGGCGGCGATCGGGTTTTGTTCCGTCGGGGAGATATTTTCTACGGCTCCTTTATGCCGATCGTTTCCAATACCGCCACGAACAACAATCGTGTTGACGTCGGTGCTTACGGTAGCGGCCCTATGCCGATCTTCAGCAACGCCAAAATTATAAGCACGGCATGGAAAAAGGAAGCAGGCGGCTTCTATTCGTTTGATTTGTCGGAAAACGGCAACTACGGCGGCGTGCACAACAACAATGCCAACGTTGGCTTTATGGAAGACACGAACCAAAAAAAGCACGGTGTTCGTCGTGCAAATGCCGCGACTTGCACCAATCAATACGACTTCTATTGTGACGGCACTACGGTTTATGCCAAGAGCGAACAAGACCCGTACGCCGCACTTGGTGAGTTGCGTTTAGCCACTCACCAGTCTGCCTTGATCCGCGCAGGGTCGAATATGAACATCCACGATCTGCATTTGCAGGATGCCGGTTACGGCATTGTATGGGGTGAAGGCGGCGGCAAGAATTTGCACATTTACAACTGTGTCATTGCTAATATAGGCGGTATTGTGCTGACAAGTCAAAGCTCCTTTGTCAAAGCCGGCAACGGCATTGAACTGTATAGCAAAGGCACCAATGTGTTGATTGAGCGTAATCTGTTCCGTGATACGTATGACGTGGCTTTTACTTGCCAAGGCGATACACCGGGTGAGTGGCGCAATATCACGGTCAAAGAAAACATCTTTGTTAACAACACTCAAGCTATTGAATTTTGGTGCCGTTCTGATAAAGGCATTTTCAACTTATCTTTCACCAATAACATTTGCATTAACCAAGGCGGGGGATGGGGCACGCAAGCGCGTCCCAATCCGGAATCTGCTACCGACGTATTGGCATATCATTACTACGCACCCGCTTGGAGTATGACCATTGACAATAACACGTTCTTCCACACCGATTTATACGGTGCCGCTTACTATATGCCGAGTTCTTCGTTGGTATCGTTGCGTGAAAAATCCAAGATCGATAACAATCGGTATTATTTCCCGACGACCGACGGTGGCTTCGCTCGTTGGAGTCAAGGCACCGGTTATTCGTTCACCTTTGAAGAGTGGAAAGGTACCCTTAAGAGTCTTGATGAAAAAGTTGCGGTAACACACGATGCCAACAGCACCATCACCGCTGTCGGCAATGGTACCGAACAACAAAAAACGATGGTGAATCTCGCCGCATCTTCAATCGATTTTAATGAGATTCTCAAAGCGGTGCAGGCGGCAGATGTGTATGCACCCATCACGGTAATCGAACCCGAACCGACTCCGATCGCGGGTAGTGATTCCTCGCTTTTACTGTGGATTGCCATTGGCGGCGGTGCGGTACTGGTTGTAGCTGTCGTTGTGGTGGTAATTGTTGTTGCCGGCAAAAAGAAAAAGGCCCCTGTACAGGAGGGAAAATAAAATGAGCAGAAAACCGCTGTTAAGTGAACTGACGTTACGTGAGAAGATCGGCCAAACAGCACTTGGTCGTGCCATGAATACCGATCTGTTAGACCTAAAAAAATATCCCTACGGCTTTATTTGGACACTTGGTAATATTGAAATGGGTGTCATTAACATGGATGATAAAGCCGGCAAAGAGGTAACCAACCGTAAAAAATGGTTATCTTTCCTAAAAGAGATGTCTGCACAGACCAAGGTGCCGGTCGTGGCCGGCATGGACTGCATGCGCGGTATTATGGCCAGCTTCAGCGAATTTCCGCCGATTATGGATCCGGTTACCATGGGTGCCACGAACGACGAGGAAATTGCCTACGAAGCCGGTCGGTTGCGCGCCGGTCACTTAAAACTGGTGGGTACCAACTGGCTGTGGTCACCCGAAGTGGATTTGCCCAACCGCATGAGTATGATTAGCTTGGGTCGCCGCTATTCCGACGATCCGGAACGCTTAATGCGCATGGCGATCGCGGATATGAAAGG
>JAZOQQ010000089.1:0-3629 GCA_045656165.1 Acutalibacteraceae bacterium | reverse complement strand
ACGCTGGAAGAGGTTGGTCTGGGATACGTGCTGACCGATAAAAAACACGCCGGTAATTTTTCGCTCGGTATGCGGCAACGCCTCGGCATTGCGATGGCGTTACTCGGTGATCCTGAATTTTTGATTTTGGACGAACCGATGAACGGCTTGGATCCGGCCGGTATCGTCGAAATTCGCGAACTGATCTTAAAACTCAACCGCGAGCGTAACATCACCTTTTTGATTTCCTCGCATATTTTAAGTGAATTGTCTTTGGTGGCCACCAAATACGGTATTATTTCCAAGGGGCATATTTTGAAAGAGATTACAGCGGAAGACTTGCAAGCGGAACTTGCCATGACTACCGATGTAACGGCGGATCAACCCGAAAAACTGATGGAAGTGTTGTGCGGATTTGTGCCTCAGCACGCGCTGTCTTATATTCAAAGTGGCGTACGAGTGGTTGGTGACGTGGACCTCAATGCGATGCTGGCCGCCGTGTTGTCTGCTGATATTCGTATACGCGCGATCAACTGCCGTGAATCCAGTTTCGAGGAGTATTATTTGGAAATGATCGGAGGTCAGCGCGTATGACACGGTTAATCAGATCGGATTACAAAAAATTCTTCCATGACAAACTCTTTTTGGTGGTTTGCATTTTAGCGCTTGTTTTCGCGCTTGTCACGCCGTTTTTGTATATCGTGGTGTTCGGCGCCGTCGGCGAAATGGATCCCATGACCGAAGAAATGCTGGCGAGCTATGTATCGGCAAAAGCACAGTTTTTCGCAGCGTTTTCTTTCGGTAACAATTTAGGCCTCATCGCGCCGCTGCTCATCGGCATCATTTTGTGCAAAGATTTCAGTTTCGGTACAGTGCGTAACAAAATCATCAGCGGCCATTCTCGCACCTCGGTTTTTCTATCCATCTTTGTCGTGTGCGCAACAACGCTGTTCGGCATTATCCTGCTTCACGCCTTGTTGACACTTGCTGTCAGTTTACCGTTTTTTGAATACCAACCCACGCCGTTTACGGCATCGGATTTTGGATATGTCATGGTATCGTTGCTTTTTGAATTGCTGGTTTATATATTCGCGGCGGCATTTGTCAGTTGGCTGTGTGTTACCATGAAAAACACCGGTATGGTGATCGTTATGTATATCGCCGTTGTATTCGGCAGTACCTTGATCGCGAGTATTTTGCAGATTGCACTCGTGGTCATGGCAACCGATCCCAACTTACAAACCGCCGCAGACGTGTTGGACGTTATCCAGCGAATTAACGTGTTTAATTCGTCGGCAACTATCGGCTTGGGGACGGAATACACCACGAAAGACGTGTGCTATTATGTGATTCCGCCACTTATTGGTACAGCCGCCGTACTGGGCCATGGTATTTGGAAATTTAACCGTAAAGACTTGAGGTGACAGGTATGCGTGTTGTAGCGGCAATTGATTCTTTCAAAGGCAGTTTGTCTTCGTTGGAAGCGGGTAACGCCGTGAAAGAAGCGGTTTTAAAAGTGGATCCTAACGCCGAGGTGATCGTAAAGCCCTTGGCCGACGGTGGCGAAGGCACGGTACAAGCGCTCGTGTCGGGCATGGATGCTGAAAGCATCACCCTGACCGTACATGGTCCGTTGTTACAACCGGTTGAAGCCACGTATTGCATTTTAAAAGATTCCAACACCGCGATCATTGAAATGGCGGCTGCGGCGGGTATTACCTTGGTACCCGCAGAAGAACGTAACCCATTAAATACCACGACCTACGGTGTCGGTGAGTTGATTTTGGATGCGATCTATCGTGGTTGCCGTCGGTTTATCATCGGTATCGGCGGAAGTGCCACCAACGATGGCGGAACGGGTATGTTGACGGCATTGGGCGTGCGTTTTTTGGAAGACGACGTGACCCCGATCCCTCTCGGCGCAAAAGGCCTTAAAACCTTGCGCCGCGTTGATATGTGCGGTGTGATTCCGTATCTGCGCGAATGCACGTTTCACGTGGCGTGCGACGTCAAGAACCCCTTGTGTGGTGAAAACGGATGCAGCGCGGTGTATGGACCGCAAAAGGGCGCGACACCCGATATGATTCGAGATATGGATGCGTGGCTGGCTAACTATGCCGTACTCGCTTCCGAAGAATCGCACGCTGACCCCAATTATCCGGGGGCGGGAGCGGCAGGTGGTATGGGATTTGCCTTTTTGGCCTTTACCAAAGCCACGCTTGAATCGGGCGTTGACATTATTTTACGAGAGATCGGATTGGAGCAAGATATTCAAAATGCCGACGTTGTGGTGACGGGTGAGGGCCGTCTGGATGCCCAAACCGTGATGGGGAAGGCGCCGATTGGTGTTGCTAAACTGGCCAAGCAATACGGTAAGCCCGTTATCGCTTTTTCGGGATGTGTTACCGAACAGGCCGATATCTGCAACGAGCATGGCATTGATGCCTTTTTCCCGATTTTGCGTGCTGTTGCGACGTTGGAGGAGGCGCTGAATCCCGATAACGCCTACCAAAATTTAAAAGCCACAGCGTATCAAGTGTTTCGCTTGCTATCCCTTCGCTAAAATGACCTCGCCGAGAGGAGTCGCTCGGCGAGGTTTATGAATTTTTAAAGAAAAAATTGGCATTTCTTTAGTCTGTCTTGTTTATGGCACGGTGCTGTGTCATAATGAGACAGACGATTGGAAAGAGGGGTGTGCGGTGAAAATCACGTTTTTGGGAACGGCAGCCTGTGAGGGGTTTCCGGCTGTCTTTTGCCGTTGCCGGTATTGTCTTGAGGCGCGGAAGTTGCAGGGCAAAAACATTCGAACGCGTTCGCAGGCATTGCTGAATGACGATTTGCTGATCGATCTTCCGGCGGATACCTATCACCATTTTTTGCAAAATGATATTGAGGGCGACCGTATCCGCTACCTTCTGGTAACGCATTCGCATTCCGACCATTTGTACCCCAACGAATTGTTTTTGCGCGACGATTGCTACGCTCACAACGTGCGAGCGGAAACGTTGCACGTATGCTGCGGAACAGGCGCGGATGCCGTACTGGCGGCCAAGCAGGACAAGATCTCGAAAAACGTGTGCATTCAAACGTTGAAACCGTTTGAAACCGTGCAGCTTGGGGACTATACCGTCACGGCGTTTCCTGCACGCCATTATGAAGGCGACAGCGCACTTTTTTATTTGATACAACAAGGTGATAAAACGCTGCTTTATGCCCATGATACCGGCTACTTTTATGAAGAAGTGTTTACCTATCTGCGTGAGCATAACATTACGTTAGATCTCATCAGTATGGATTGCACCAATGTGGATATTCCCATTAGCGATGAGGGTTCGCACATGGGGCTTAGCAACATTAAACGGTTGCTGGCTCGCCTCACGAAAGACGGCGTGGTAGTACCTACCACGCGCAAGATCATCAATCATTTTTCACACAACGCCAATCCGTTGCAAGCGGTACTGGAAGCCCGCGTACAGGACGAAGGGTACGAAGTAGCGTTTGACGGTAAATGCGTGCAACTGTAAAAGGGAGGAAGAAGTATGAGCAAAACCATTGCCCAACAGGCGGCGGAGTTGTCGACGTTTTATCGCACACAGCTTCTTGAAAACGTGATACCGTTTTGGCTGAAAAGCGATTTGGTAGACAGTCAG
>JAZOQQ010000088.1:0-3605 GCA_045656165.1 Acutalibacteraceae bacterium | reverse complement strand
GATCTTCTGGTTCTCCGTCATGGTCAGATCTTCCCTACGCATCAGCAATTCTTCATATAACTTTTCGCCGGGCCGCAAACCGGTTTCCACGATCTGCATATCCACATATGGCGTATAGCCCGACAAGCGCACCATGTTTTCCGCCAACTCCAAGATGCTGACGGGTTCGCCCATGTCCAGCACGAAAACCTCGGATTGTTCCGCCATCGCACCCGATTGCAGCACCAACTGCGCCGCTTCGGGGATAGTCATAAAATACCGAATGATTCGTTTGTCGGTCACCGTCACCGGTCCACCGTGTTGGATCTGCCGCTGGAACAACGGGATAACCGAACCATTGGAGCCAAGCACGTTGCCGAAACGAACCGCCGCATAACACGTTTTGCTGGCGGTACTCATACCTTGCACTACCATCTCGCACAGGCGCTTGGAAGCACCCATGACATTGGTGGGGTTGACCGCTTTATCGGTCGATACCAAAATGAACTTTTCGGCCAGATATTTGTCTGCTGCTTTCGCCACGTGATACGTACCGAATACGTTGTTGCGAATCGCTTCTTCCGGACAGTTTTCCATCAGCGGCACATGCTTATGCGCGGCGGCATGAAAGATAATCTGCGGATGATACCGCTCAAACAAACGGTTGATTTTATGTTCGTCACGCACGGATGCGATCTCAACGCGAAGATCCAAGCCCTGACCGTACTGATACCGCAGTTCTTGCTGAATATCATACGCATTGTTCTCGTAGATATCCACAATGATCAGTTGCCGCGGTTTTTGGCGGGCAATCTGTCGGCACAGTTCTGAACCGATCGAGCCGCCGCCACCCGTGACCATCACGATCTTGTCGCGTAAGAAACCGTTATCGTCTTGCTGGAACACCACCTGCGGACGACCCAACAAGTCTTCAATGCGCACTTCACGTGCTTGCTTAACGAGCGGTTCTACAGCTTTAGAAGAGAACGCCAACATATCGGGCAACAACCGCACCTTGCACTTGAGCGGCATACAGATCTGCAAAATTTCCTGCTGGCGCTTTTCGCTTGCGGACGGAATCGCCACGTAAATAGCACGCACTTTATACTTCTCAACAATTTGCGGCAATTGGTTGATCGGTCCCACAATCGGCACACCCTGCACCTGTTTGCCGATTTTACCGGGATCGTCATCCACCATGCAGACCGTTCGGTACGCACTGTTGATATTGCGATGCATCTCACTAAGCAGCATGACACCGGCATCGCCGGCGCCGACAATCAACGCGTTGGTACGATCTTCGGTTGAACGGCCGGCCACCATCCACTCACGGTAACGACGATAGCATAACCGCATCACCACCATGAGTAAGACCGGCACCATCATGGCAAATAACATCGTAATCATCGGCGGGACCGTTCGCCAAATAACAGCTGACACGATCGAATACAACAAGTAACCTACCGCACCGGCTTTAAACAACGCCAAATATTCATAACTCATGGCGTATCGCCATAAACTCGCGTAGGTTTTGAATAGAATCATACTCAGCAAAATACATAAGCCGAGTACTAAAAACTGCAATTCCGCATAGCCCGCTTGCGTAACGGTAAATTGCCCAAATTCCGTACCGATCCGTGACAGGAAATACAACCCAAGCAAACTACCGGCAAGGATTATCATATCCAATAATACAATACATAACTCACGCACCTGCGACACGCGGCTGCGCATTGAGGGCTTGTCCGAACGGTTGCTCATGTTGTATCACCTCCTTAGGATGTAGACGAAACGAACCGCATACAAATCTCCCAAAAGATCGTGAATACGGTTCGCATGCTGTTGATTTTACACTTCCGATTCCTGCGTATAGGAATAGTCGTGTGCTTTGTAATACTTGTACCGCTCATAGCGGCCGTAAGGACGATTAGCATCCTTCATGTCCGAGATCACTACACCCAGCAACGTGCCCTGCACATCCTGAATATTGTTAACCGCACGGCGCAACTCTTCATAGGTCGTCTGACCTTGACGAGTGATCAACACCGTACCGGCGGCTTTCTCGCACAGCACCAAAGAATCCGAAACCACGCACAGCGGCGGTGTATCAATGAAAACATAGTCGTATTTGGCGGACACTTCGTCTAACAATGCATCCATCTTCTCGGAACCCAGTAATTCCGACGGGTTGGGCGGCAACGAACCGCTGGGCAATAAATCCATGCCGCGAGCCACTTCGCGGCAAACACATTCTTCAAATGTCAACTCACCCGACAAAATACGGGACAAGCCATTGGTTTTCTTCACACGGAACGTTTTGTGCTGAGAGGGTTTGCGTAAGTCGGCATCAATCAGCAACACCTTAACGCCAAGTTGCGCCATGGTGATGGCCACGTTCGACGAAGCGGTTGTTTTACCGGCATTCGGCTCCGCGCTGGAAAACAGCACAATCTTACGTTTGTGCGGCGCCAACGCAAACAACAAGTTCGTACGCACCGTTTTGTAGGCCTCTACGATCTGGAAAGTGGTCGCGATCGGACGGCTACCGCTGTCTTTGGTACTGTTATTACGCATGACGCTTGCCCCCCTTTCCTACCTGAGTAAAGCTGGGAATCTCACCGAGGACCGGTACATCCAATTGCATCTGTAACGTTTCTTTGTCGCGAATGGTGTTATCCAAGAACTCGCGCAACAAAATGATCGCCACGCTCAGCACAAGACCCACCAAAGCGCCAACCAATGCCGTACGGGTAACGTTCGGTGCCGTCTGTACCGCTTTACTGGCATCTTCCACCACTTTTGCGGACGAAACCTCACCCGTTACCGTTGGGAACGTCTCGGAAATGGCTTTCGCGAGCGCACTGCAAGCACGCTGAGCCACCACCGGATTGCCGTGGCTGGCAGACACGCGCAACAAAGTCGTATCTTTAACAAGCGAAGACGAGATCATGCCTTTCAGCTGGCCGGCCGTCAATTCGCCGTTCAGTTCCGATAATGCGCGGTTGATCACCGGCTCAGTTTTCATAACCACCGCATACGTATTCGCCAAATATTCAGCAGCCGACAAGTTACTGGCCGTGGCACTGTTGGCCTGTGTATCAGTCGCCATGTTACGAACGTACAACAACGCCGACGACGTATACTGCTGTGGCACAAAGAAATAGGCATAGGAGGCAAACAACAGCACTCCTACCGCCACGCTCGCGACGATCCATTTGACACGCGCCAACAGCACGCTGAAAATCAGACGGATATCCATTTCCTGCATAGAGGATAACATCCCTTCTTGCAATTATTGCATATATTTCGCGGTCCTTCACCGCATAACAACCTATGTTAAGTATACGATATCCCCTGCTTTTCGTCAAGCCCTTAATTGAGCGAAACTTCTCTTTTATCCTTTAATTATAAAAATTACCGTTTCACTCTTGAAAAACGCAAGAAAATTCTATATAATAATGATTAATTATGTGCAATGAAGGGACGTATGTATCTTGGAAATCCTGCAACACTTTGATTTTTTGTGGGAAAGCATCCTCTTTTTCGTCGTTGAAGAAAACGGCTGGAAAAATTTGGTCATGCTTGCTGTCGGCGGCCTGCTGATTTATTTGGCTCTTGCCAAAGAT
>JAZOQQ010000087.1:0-4689 GCA_045656165.1 Acutalibacteraceae bacterium | reverse complement strand
AAAGCATCGGCAAGAAAACCGCTGAGGATCACTTCTTCTACTTTGATGTGCCGAACGTCGGCGAATCCAAGTTGGTCGCCGTCGCAGGTGACTTCCAAGATGAAAGCACCATCCGCAAGGTTGACGAATTCAACGAAGACTACCGTCTGCGCGAAGAAGGCGCCATCCTCAACTGGTTTGACATCAACGCCCCCGAAGGTCGCCTGTCGCTGAACGATAAAATGAGCGACGTAATCAGCACGTTCCGCGGCAAGTTGCTGTTCATGAAACTGATGGCAAAAATGCTCGGCGGCGGTAAAAAAGGCGAAAAGAAAAAAGTCGCCGGCTTCGAAATGACCCCCGAAATGATGGCCATGATGGGCGGATTCACCGCTCTCCGCTTGATCACCATGGCGGGCGGCATGATGGATGCCAAATTCACCAAAGAAGATCTGTTGGCGCTCAACAAAAAACTCAACAAGATCCGCAAACCCAAGCCGAAGAAGAAATAAGAGGTGACAATATGGACTCCTATTTTGCAACGTACCGTTCCAACACGCTGGGCGGATTTAGTAATCAGTCGCGCTGTAGTGCAAAAACCGCGCGTACCGGCCGCATTTTTTACCGCATCACCTGCGGCGGCACATATCGCTATTCTCTGCTGTTCGCGGACTCCACCGACAGTACCTTTAGTCAGTCGCTCCCCAACTGTACCGTCGGTAACTGGCACATTCACGCGGCTACCGTCGCACGTGTAAACAGCGACTTTTTTGAAAGCGATTTCCGAAGCGATGCCGCCGCCAATCGTCCCGTCACAAATTTTATTCCGCTCACATTCGGGGGATCCGATCAAAAAACAGTCGCCAAAGGAGAATGTTTTGCTTCCGATCCGTTATCCCTCACATTTGAGGACGGCGATTATTTATGCTTGCAACTGACCGTATCGGGCGACAGTATCCCTTGCCATCCCGAATGTGTTCTGCCGATATATATCAAACAACCCGACGGCCGCTTTGCCTATAACACAGATCTTCCCGCCGCCGTCATGGTCGGTTGCGATCGCCCTGTATTGTCACAAATCGGCTTTTTCGGCGATTCTATCACGCAAGGCATCGGTCCCGCTTATAACTCCTATCAGCACTGGTCGGCCTTGCTGGCGGATAGACTCGGCAAACAACACGCTTATTGGAACCTCGGCATCGGTTGCGGTCGTGCCGCTGATGCCGCCACCAACGGCGCATGGATGGCCAAAGCAAAGCAATGTGACACCGTGTTTGTCTGTTTCGGCGTTAACGATACGGGCGCCGGCTACACAGCAGACGAGATCTGCGCGTCACTCACCGAAATCGTCCGACAACTCAAGCAAGCGGGAAAAACCGTTGTACTGCAAACCGTCCCACCGTTTAATTACCCGGAAAAGCGCGCCGCTATTTGGTACCCTGTCAACACCTACCTGCACGACGTACTTGCGCGCGAAGTTGACGTTTTCTTCGACTGCGTACCGATCTTGTGCGGCGACGAACCACATACCGCGCGATACGGCGGTCATCCCAACGAAGAGGGATCACGCCTATGGGCAAACGCCTTGTATACCACACTCTCACAGACGGAGGTTTCCTTTTGAAAACGAAACTCTCTCCCCGCTTTTGGTGCGCGCTGACCATCTTTAGTTTAATGGGTCAGATCGCATGGGTCGTGGAAAACATGTACCTCAACGTGTTTATCTACAAAATGTTCCACGCCTCAGCCGGCGACATTTCGCTGATGGTCGCCGCATCGGCCGTCACCGCCACTGTCACTACCGTGTTGATGGGGGCGCTGTCGGATAAGATTGGAAAACGCAAACTGTTCATCTGCACCGGCTACATGCTGTGGGGCATTTCGATTTTCAGTTTTGTGTTGCTCTCCAACCAAGTAATTGACCCCGTCGTCGCCATGACCACCAACATAACCGCAGTATGTGTGTCGCTCACCATTATACTGGACTGCGTGATGACCTTCTTCGGTTCTACCGCCAACGACGCGGCATTTAACGCGTGGTTGACCGACTCAACCGACTCAACCAATCGTGGCGCCGCCGAAGGCATCAACGCCATGATGCCGTTGGTGTCCATCTTGGTAGTGTTCGGCGGGTTTATGTTCTTTGACCTTGAAAAAGCGCAAAGTTGGTCGCTCATCTTCACCATCATCGGTGTGGCCGTATTCGCGATCGGCATTCTCGGCCTCTTTATCCTTGAAGAGCCGCCCATCAAGCCCGTCAAAGAGCCGTATTTCGCCACCATTTTCTACGGTTTCCGTCCACGCACCATTCGTCGCAACCCCACGCTTTACGGCGGATTACTGGCGTTTATCCTGTTTAATATCTCCATTCAGATCTTCATGCCGTATCTTATCATCTATTATGAGGTATCCCTCGGTATGAAAGACTATGTACTGGTGATGGCACCCGCCATCATCGTCGCATCAATCATCACAGCGCTGTGGGGCAAAGTATACGACAAAAAGGGCTTCCGTTTTTCCGGTCTGCTTGCCGTGCTGGCACTCTTACTCGGCTACGTAGTCTTGTTCTTTACCAAAACCAAACTTCCTGTCTTTATCGGCTCTTTACTCATGATGAGCGGATATTTAGCGGGTATGGCGGTGTTCGGTGCGCTGATTCGCGATAATACTCCCGTCGGTAAATCCGGCCAGTTGCAAGGTGTTCGCATTTTTGCACAAGTGTTGATTCCCGGCGTTGTCGGTCCGTTCATCGGTAAAACCGTACTGTCAAACGCCGACGTGATCGTCAACAACGACGGCACCACGTCGTTTGTTCCAAACGCCAACATTTTCTTAGCGGCAGGCATCGCCTTGCTCACGGTTCTCCCCTTTTTCCTGTTTATCAAGCGCGGCAAACCCCCGCGCCTTGTGGATCTGCACACACCGTTTGAAAAGGACCTTTTGGAAACCGGCATCCCGTTTAGTGAATATCCGCGACCTCAACTCAAACGCGATTCCTACTATTGCTTAAACGGTACGTGGGATTTCCGCATTGAAAACGATGGCGAGGTTACCTACAACGGCTCCATCGTCGTCCCCTTTTCACCGGAAAGTCGTTTATCGGGTGTGCAACGCGCCATTGAAGAAACCGACCTGTTAATTTACGAAAAAGACTTTTATCTCCAACCCGACTTTATCGTCGGCCGCGTGTTACTGCATTTCGGCGCGGTGGATCAGCGTGCGACCGTGTACGTGAACGGTCACAAAGTCGGCTCGCACGTGGGTGGTTACCTGCCGTTTTCGTTAGATGTCACCGCCTACGCGCACGATGGCGAGAACCATCTGCGCGTGGAAGCCGCCGATCCCTTGGATCGCGATTTGCCCTACGGCAAACAGGCCGATAAACGCGGCGGCATGTGGTATACCAAGGTAAGTGGCATTTGGCAGACCGTTTGGTTGGAAAGTGTTCCCGACGGATACATCGAAAACGTGCGCATCACACCCGACCTGCAAGGTGTCGATATCCTTGTCAGCGGCGGCATGACCGAAAAAACGGTGGTGTTTGAAGGCGAAGAATACACTTTCTCAGGCGACTATTTCCGCTTAGATGTTAAAAAGCCGATCTTGTGGACACCCGACCGTCCTCACTTGTACGATCTTACCATTCGCTCAGGCCGTGATACCGTCAGCACCTACTTCGGTTTACGCACCGTTGCGGTACGGGAACAAGACGGTAAATCGGTCATCGCCCTAAACGGCAAGCCCTGCTTCTGCCACGGCTTGTTGGATCAAGGGTATTACAGCGACGGCATCTTCCTTCCGGCCTCATCGCAAGGTTTCCGTTTCGATATTGAACAAATGAAAGCTTGCGGATTTAACACGCTGCGCAAACATATCAAATTAGAACCCGACCTGTTCTATTACTATTGTGACAAATACGGCATGTTGGTATTCCAAGATATGATCAACAACGGTCCGTACCACTTCTTGGTGGACACCGCTCTGCCGACAGCGGGACTGCGCCGCGGTATTGAACATAGTGCTACGCTCGCACGCCGCGAAGCATTTGAGGAAACCGCGCGCGGCATACAGCACGTGCTGTATAACCACCCCTCGGTCGTATATTATACGATCTTTAACGAGGGCTGGGGGCAGTTTGATACGGACTACTGGTACGACGTACTCAAAGCCGCGGATCCTACCCGTGTGTACGATACCACGTCAGGTTGGTTTAAAACCACCGCCAGCGACGTGGAAAGCGATCACGTATACTTTAAAAAGATCAATCTGCGTGCCGTCAAAGGCAAGCCCATGGTCCTCTCGGAATTCGGCGGCTATTCTTGTAAGATCGCCGATCATGCGTTTAACCTTGACGACACCTACGGCTACCGCTATTACAGCGATCCCAAGCAGTTTGAGGAGGCCTTGGTTGCCTTGTATGACAACGAGGTACTGCCCATGATACCAAAAGGGCTGTGCGCCACGATCCTCACACAGGTCAGCGACATTGAGGATGAAACCAACGGCTTACTCACCTATGACCGTCAGGTGCTCAAAGTTGATTCGGCTGTCATGCGAGATCTTGCCGAACGCCTATATCACACCTTCCACTCATAATAAAAGCGGTGCATTGCCAAACGCAATGCACCGCTTTTCATTTGTGTTTTTACAGCGCCGCTGTATTGAGAACAAACAAGTTCAAGCCACGCACAAACCAAGAATACCGATCGC
>JAZOQQ010000086.1:0-11569 GCA_045656165.1 Acutalibacteraceae bacterium | reverse complement strand
ATCATTGAACGCTGCTTGCAGGCCTGCCCGATCGCAAAGAAAAACAAGAAATAAACCAAAACAAGGCGCCGTGTCATTTGTCACGGCGCTTTTTTATGCTTATAACAGGCGGAGACCTTTGGGGTAGCGGTTTTTTAGTTTGCCGCCGGATGCTTTGCCGAACCCGGTGAGTAAGCCGTTTGCCGCAACACCGACAAAGCCGTTTTCTGTTTCGGCGGTGATCTCTTCACCATGTAAGAAGGCGAGCAAGCGGGGGTCGTTCAATTCAAAATTTACGACGCGACGGCAGGTAGAGAGTGTGGCTGCTTGAAACACGGCGTGGGTGGGTTCGGCGCGCAAGGTGCGCTCGCCGCATAGTTCTGCCACGGGCAGACCTGCCGAAAGTATGTTGATGCCGGTCGTTTGCCAAAATGAAGGCGGTAACAGGTGTACGGTATGTCCGAACGTGGCAAACGTGCCGACGGGAGTGTCGGTAAAACAGTTGTGATATAGCGTCTCGCCGAGTGCGGCGGTCTTATCGTGCGAGGATGGTGTGAAGGGGGCGAAAGAATGGTGGCAGTCGCCTTCGCGGCGGAAAAGTGCGATAAAATGCCCCTCACCGTTGTCACACGGAAAAATACGGCGGCAACGCGCCGTATCAACATTTTGCGCGAAGGTGTGAAGTGACGAATCCAAAAACGGCAGAATACGGTCGGGCGAAAAGCCCGTACGCCCAAACGGCACGTCGATGGGAAGAAGAGCAAAATCAGGGTTGTCGTGCAAAAAACGGATGACGGCGGCCTCGTTTTCTTCAGGTGCGAAGGTACAAGTGGACATCACCAGGCGCCCGCCTTCTCGCACACAGCGCGCAGCGTTATTCAAAATGTCGCGGCTTCGTTCCGCACACAGGCGCACGTTTTCTTCGCTCCATTCGGCGACAGCGGCTTCCTCCTTGCGGAACATCCCTTCGCCGGAGCAAGGAACGTCGGCGAGCACCGCATCGAAACGTGCGGCAAGATTTTCGGCTAATCGCGAGGTATCGCCACACGAGATCACCGCATTACGTACGCCGAGCCGTTCAATGTTTTGCGCCAAAATGCGGGCGCGGGAAGGAACGTATTCGTTAGCCCACAACAATCCGCTTCCTTGTAAGGCGGCGGCAATCTGCGTAGATTTGCCTCCCGGTGCGGCACACAGATCCAGCACGCATTCACCGGGTTGCGGTGCTAATACCGTGACGGCCGACATGGCGGAGGGTTCTTGCACATAGTAGGCACCGGCGTGGTGTAACGGATCGCGGCCGGCACGAAAATCCGCTTCGGTGACAAAACCGTCCGCCGAAAACACACATGGTGTTACCGCGAACGGTAACCGTTTTCGTAACGCGTCGGATGTGATTTTTAACGTATTGGCACGCAAACCGCGCACCGTGAGCGGGTGGGAAAATGCGTCAAAGAACGCCGCATACTCGTGGTTGAGCAGGCGGCGCATACGTTCTTCGAAAAGCGGCGGGAGTGTCATTTCTCATTCTCCTTGCGCATACGGTTACGAACCGAGCGTTTGGGTTTGGCTTGTTTTACGGAATCGTCATCCACGTGCATAACGTCGGAATCTGACAGCAGGTCAAAATAACTGGGGGTATTCGCATCTTGAATAGCGTTTTTCTCGGCCTGCCGTTCCTCGTGATCTTGCCACCACAACGGGAAGAGGAAGATGGGAATGAGCAACGGTGTCATGTGGCGCAGAATGGCATCCCACAGCGAAAGACCGGTGGTACCGCCCATGATGGATTCGACAACCGGGTAGACTTGCATCATGATGAGGGCCAGTACCACAAAGGCGATACCGGCAAGCGCAGACAAAATCAGCGGGAAGATCTTGCCGCGGCGTAGTGCGAAAAAGAGAATGACCGCCGCGAGCATGACGAACGTTGCTGAGGCCAAATACCACGGGCTGAGTTTGCCGGCACTGTCGTTGAGCGCAATGCCCACAATCGCGAGTACTTGCACGGCGGAGGTGATAATCAGTGTCAGCCACGCAAAAAAGCGGCATAACTTAGTGATGAGTTGCATGAGCGGTTACTCCTTCTCGTATAATCGACGTAATCAGTGTACCACAAACGCGGGGGTTTGTAAACACATAAAAAAAGACTTGATTTTTTGTAAAAGGCGTGTTATACTACAGACAATGATAGTGTTGAGTAAAGGAGTGGGGCGACCCGCTCCTTTGTGTTTGTTGGGAGGTAAGGTGAATGGCACAACAAAAGCGGCCGTCCGGCACCAACGTCGTGTCGGTATGCCGTGCGTTGGCAGAACCGCTGGCGGCGCAACTGGGCTTGTCGGTGTGGGACGTACGGTTTGTCAAGGAGGGCGCAGACTGGTTTTTGCGCATCATCATTGACAAAGAAGAGGGCGTGACCATCAACGATTGTGTGGATATGACGCATCTACTCAATCCGGTGTTGGACGAGGCAGATCCGATTGCACAGTCGTATTGCTTGGAAGTAATGTCCCCCGGCATTGAACGGGAACTGACACGTCCTGAACATTTTGAAGCGTATAACGGCTTACCGGTTACGGTTAAGCGATACCGTCCGGATGAGAGCGGTCAGCGCGAATTCGTCGGTTTACTGATCAGCGCCGACAATGAAACACTCGTCATTGAAGATGAAGACGAGCAACAACGGATATTCTCCCGTAAGGATGTAGCGGCGGTACACGCCGTTGATCTGTGGGATGACGATATTACCGATCAAAGTATGATGGAGGAATAAGGAAAAATGGCTAACAACAATGCAGAATTTTTTGAGGCGTTACGGTTGCTGGAAAAGGAAAAAGGTATCGATGGCGAGTATTTGCTGGAAAAGATCCGCGCGGCGATCGTGCTGGCGGTCAAAAAGGATTTCGGCGGCAAAGAAAATATCGTGGTGGTGCTGGATCCTGAAACCAATGCCTTCTCGGTTGCGTTACGCAAAACCGTGGTGGAAGAAGTTGTAGATCCCGACGAGGAAATGCTGGTGGAAGAAGCGGTACGCTATTCCAAGAAAGCCAAACTCGGCGACGTGGTTGAGATCAAACTGGAAACCAAACAGTTTGGCCGTATTGCGGCGCAAACTGCCAAGCACGTGATTCGTCAGGGTATTCGCGAAGCCGAACGCGGACAGAAATATTTGGAGTTCCAACGTCACAATCAAGAACTGGTCACCGCGCTCGTTACCCGCGTGGATCCCAAAACGGGTGCAGCAACGGTGGAGATCGGTAAATCCGAAGCGGTATTACCCAAAAGCGAACAAGTCGGCGAAGAAGTGTTGCGCGAAGGCATGCGTGTTAAGGTATTTGTCGTGGACGTTAAAGACGGCGAAAAAGGTCCGCGCGTGCTGATTTCTCGTACTCATCCCGGCTTGGTTAAGCGTTTGTTTGAAATGCAGGTACCGGAGATCTTCGACGGTACTGTGGAGATCAAAGCAGTTTCCCGCGAAGCCGGTTCCCGCACCAAGTTGGCGGTACTCGCGCACGACGAAAACGTGGATGCTGTCGGTGCTTGCATCGGTGCTAAAGGCGTGCGTGTAGCGGAGATCGTGGAAGAACTCGGCGGTGAGAAGATCGACATTATCGAATACAGCGAAGAGCCGGAGAAATTTATTGCGGCTGCGTTGTCGCCTGCAAAAGTGGTGAGTGTTGAAGTGGATCCCGACGGCGCCAAAGCGTGCCGTGCCACGGTGCCGGATGCACAGTTGTCGTTGGCGATCGGCAATAAAGGTCAAAATGCACGCTTGGCGGCAAAATTGACCGGTTGGAAAATCGATATCCGCCCCGAAAGCGGATTCTACGGCGAAGAATAAGAAAGGATAGGGACTTCTATGCAACAAAAGCGTGTGCCGCTTCGCAAATGCACCGGATGCGGTGAAATGAAACCGAAAAAAGAACTGGTGCGGATCGTCAAAGATCCCGAAGGAGCGATCTCGCTCGACCGTACCGGTAAAAAAGCCGGTCGCGGCGCATATTTATGTCCCGACGAGGCGTGCCTGGCCGTTGCCAAAAAAGCGCGGCGGTTGGAAAAGGCCTTTTCCTGTCAAATTCCCGAAGCCGTGTATACACAGCTGGAGGAGGCCTTGCATACCGATGACTGATAAATTAGTCGGATTACTCGGCATGTGTCGCCGTGCCGCACGGTTGGTGACCGGTTTTGACGCGGTCATTGAACTGTGTCGTACGGAGCAGGCAACCGTCATGATTGCCGCGGATGCGGCCGAGCGCACGGTGAAAGAATTGCGATTCCGATTGCCTGCACAGCCGCTTTTGCGTTTGCCACTCGACAAAGCACAGACAGCGGCGGCGATTGGGTCACACAAACCGGTGGCGGTACTGGCAACGGCAGACAAGGGCTTTTCGACAGCGATTATGAAACTCATTACAGAGGAGGAATCCCATTATGATGATTAAATATCGCGTAAGCGATGTTGCGAAAGATTTCGGGGTGGCCGGCAAAGAGATTATTGAATTGTTGGCTCGTTTTTCCGATACTCCCAAGAAAAGTGCGACTGCACTTGTGGAAGAGGAACTGGATATTGTTTTTGATTATTTCACGCAAAAGCACAACGTGGATAATTTAGATGCGTATTTTGCGGATGCGGATGCGCGTCGTGAAGCGAAATCGGCCGAAAAAGAGGCGGCGGTGAAAGCCAAAGCGGCTGAAGAAGAGGCCGCGCGCAAAGCAGAGGAGGCCGCGGCACGAGCGGCGGCGAAAGCGGCTGAACCGAAGCCGGATGAAAACAGCCCCGTTGCCAAAGCGTTGGCGGCACGAGCGGCGGCTCCCAAAAAAGAAAAAGCCAAGCAACCCGCTCCCACGCGTGCGCCGATCGAGCGTCGTACGGTGGATACCCGTACGGTGCAAACCAATATCGGCGATAAATATGACGAGAAATTCGACGTGATGGCACAGACCTCCAACCGTGTACGCGGTGATGGCGGCGGCATCAAGAAGCAGAAGATCAATCAAAAATCACAACAGTACAAGAAACCCCAGCGTCGTCGTGAGACCGAGGCGGAGCGCCTGAACCGTATTCAGATGGAGCGTAAGCAAAAGCAGATGACCATCACGGTGGGCGAGACTATTACGGTTTCGGAACTGGCGTCGCGCTTGAAGGCGACGGTTGCCGAAGTAATCAAAAAACTTATGATGCTCGGCATGATGGTGACGGCTAACCAAGAAGTGGATTTTGATACGGCGTACTTGGTAGCCGAAGAATTCCATGCCAAAGTGGAGCGCGAAGTGGTGGTGACCATCGAAGAACGCATTATTGACGACAGCGAAGATCAGGATACAGCGTTACAACCGCGTGATCCGATCGTGGTGGTTATGGGTCACGTTGATCACGGTAAAACGTCGGTGCTTGATGCGATCCGTAAGACTAAGGTGACCGACGGCGAAGCAGGCGGTATTACCCAGCACATTGGCGCTTACCGTACCAAGATCAACGGCCAGTCGATCACGTTTTTGGACACCCCCGGTCACGCCGCATTTACCGCGATGCGTGCGCGCGGTGCACAGGTGACGGATATTGCGATCTTGGTGGTGGCGGCGGATGACGGTATCATGCCGCAGACCATTGAAGCCATCAACCACGCCAAAGCTGCCGGTGTTTCCATCATCGTGGCAATCAATAAAATGGATAAACCTACCGCTAACCCCGACAAGGTTATGCAACAGTTGACCGAGTACGAACTGGTACCGGAAGAATGGGGCGGCGACGTGATGTGTGTGCCGGTATCGGCATTGACCGGAATGGGTATCGATCAGTTGCTGGAATCGGTGCTGTTGGTAGCGGAAATCAAAGAACTTAAAGCCAACCCTGACCGTGCCGCGAAAGGTTCGGTTATCGAAGCGCGTCTGGATAAAGGTCGTGGTCCGATCGCTACGTTGCTGGTGCAAAACGGTACGTTGCACGCCGGTGATATTGTGGTGGCGGGTACGGCTGTCGGCCGCGTACGCGCCATGGTGGATGACTGCGGTCGCAAGGTGAATGTGGCCGGTCCCTCGGTGCCGGTTGAGATCATGGGTCTGGCCGAAGTCCCGACTGCCGGTGATACGTTCAATGCGGTTTCCGATGAGCGTTTGGCACGTGAATTGGTGGAGCAACGCAAACAGGCGGCTAAAGAAGAACTGTTCAAGCAGTATCAGAAAGTGACGCTGGATAACCTGTTTGATCAGATGCAGGTCAACGACATGAAAGAACTTAACGTTATCGTGAAAGCCGACGTACAAGGTTCGGTGGAAGCGTTGCGCCAGTCGATTGAGAAATTGTCCAACGAAGAAGTGCGCGTACGCGTCATTCATGGCGCAGTGGGTGCGATCAGCGAAAGCGATATTATGTTGGCACAGGCATCCAAGGCCATCGTTGTGGGCTTTAACGTTCGCCCCGAACCGTTGGCTCAGGTGGCGGCAGAGCAGGCAGAAGTGGATATGCGTATGTACCGCATCATCTACGATTGCTTGGATGAACTGGAAGCGGCCATGAAGGGTATGCTCGCGCCTAAGACGCGTGAAGTGCTGCACGGTCGTGCGGAAGTGCGTCAGGTATACCGTATTACCGGTGTCGGTTTGGTTGCCGGTTGTTACGTGCTGGATGGTAAAGTGTACCGCAACGATTTGTTGCGTATTGTGCGTGACGGTATCATTATCGGTGACGATAAGATGATCTCGCTCAAACGTTTCAAGGATGACCAACGCGAAGTGGCGCAAGGGTATGAATGTGGTATCGGTTTGGAGAAATTTACCGATATTCAAGAGGGCGATATTTACGAAACCTATATTATTGAGGAATATCGCGACTAAGGAGAGAACAGTATGGGAAGTTATCGAATGGACCGTACAGGCGAAGATATCATGCGTGAACTGACCGCCATCCTACGCACGGTAAAAGATCCACGCGTATCGGGTCTGGTCAGCATCGTGCGTGCCGACGTGACGCGGGATATGTCGTATGCCACCGTTTACATCAGTTCGATGGACGGTTTGGAAGCGGCCAAAACCGCAGTGAAGGGGTTGACTTCCGCCGCCGGTTATATGCGGCGCGAGTTAGGATTGGCGCTCAAACTGCGCCACGTACCCGAACTGCGTTTTGTGGCTGATGATTCGATTGCCTACAGTTCGCGCATTGCGGAACAGTTGCAAAAACTGGATATTAAATCTTCAGAAGACGGAGAAAACGGATGAGTAAACGTGTGACAGAGGCACAGGCGGCGGCGATGCTAAAAGCTGTCGACCGTGTGTTGATTCTGATCCATCATTTCCCCGACGGCGATACCGTCGGGTCGGGATTCGCGTTGTGCCATGCTTTACAGTCGCTTGGCAAACAGGCGCGCGTGTTATGTCACGACGTGATTCCCGAAAAATACGGTTACATGGTCAGTGCTGTACCGCAACCGATGTTCGAGCCGGAGTTCATTTGTGCCGTTGACGTGGCAGATGCCGCGCTTCTCGGAGAATCGTTGCAGGTATACGCCGACCGTGTGGATTTGTGCATCGATCATCACGCATCTCACCGTGAGTTTGAAAAGCATCTGTTACTGGATGCGTCAATGGGTGCCAATGCGATGATCATGCTCAACGTAATCGAAGCGATGGGTGTGACGATCGATCAGTTGATTGCGGATTGCCTGTATACCGGCATTGCGACCGATACCGGTTGCTTTAAGTACAGCAATTGTTCAGCGCTGACGCACTATATGGCGGCCAAATTGATGGAAGCCGGAGCGCAGGCGGAGCCGATTAACCGTGCCATGTTTGACATCAAATCGCGTGCGCGCATGCAGTTGGAAAAACTGGCGCTGCAGTCGATTGAATTCTACGACAGCGACCGTTGTGCGATAATGCGCATTACTACCGATATGATCCGCGAAAGCGGGGCAGGTGAAAACGATATGGAAGGGTTATCGCCGCTGACACGTCAGATAGAAGGTGTTTGGGTCGGTGTGATGATGCGCGAAAAAGAAAACGGCGATTACAAAGTGAGCGTTCGTACCGGTGCACACGCTGATGCTTCCGTTATTTGTGGGTTGCTTGGCGGTGGAGGCCACGCGCGCGCGGCGGGCTGTACCCTTTCGGGAACACCCGATGACGTGATTCGCAAGGTGCGCGATGCGATCCATCAAGCGGTCCCGCGTATTACCGAGGTAAAAAAATGAACGGGATCTTATGTGTGGACAAGCCGCAGGAGATGACGTCGTTTTCCTGTTGCGCGTTATTGCGGCGCCTCAGTGGTGAAAAGAAGGTCGGTCACGCGGGCACGCTGGACCCCATGGCAACAGGTGTTTTGCCGTTGTTGTTCGGCAAAGCTACGCGCGCGATTCCTTTCTTGCCGACACACAACAAATGCTATGCTGCGCGGCTGCAGTTTGGTCTGCGCAGTGATACATTGGATATTTGGGGGACGGTTACCAAAACGGATCGTCCTTACCCAACGCTTGAGGCGGTGTGCGACTCGTTAGCGGCGTTTCGTGGTGAGATCCGTCAAATCCCGCCGATGATGTCCGCTTTAAAGAAAGATGGCGTGCGCCTGTATGATTTGGCGCGGAAAGGTGTGGAGATCGAGCGCGAAGCGCGTACGGTCACGATATATCGCTTGGATCTGCTACACTATGATGCGCAGAGCGGTGTGATGGATTTTGTTTGCGAGTGTTCTGCCGGCACGTATATTCGCACGATTTGCGATGATTTAGGCAGTGCACTCGGTTGCGGTGCGGTCATGACGGCGTTGCGGCGCGAATCGGCAGCCGGGTATGCGCTGGACAGTTGCTTGACACCGGACGCTTGTCGCGAAGCGGCAGAGAACGGAATGCTCGCTACGTATATCCTGCCGATTGATACGGCGTTTGCATCGTATGCATCGGTAACGGTAAGCGAAGCACAGGCACGTCGATTTGGAAACGGCGGCGAATTATCGGTAGAACGTCTACCGACGACACCGCCGATCGGCGAACTTTTGCGTGTGTATGCCCCCGAAGGGTCGTTTATCGGTTTGGGCCGTGCCGACACGCAGGTGTTGTCGGTCGTGCGAAATTTCTAAAAGGAGGGTTTTTGATGAGCGAAGACATGATTCGAAACGAAAATCCCGAAACGGTGGCTGAAACGGTCACACAACCGAAAAAGGAGTCTGCTCCGCAGCGAGTGCGTCGCCGTCGGCATATTCGTTATGCGGCACCGCTCGGTTTTGTGGTGTTATTGTTTGCGGTGATCGGCGTGATCGCGGTAATTGTGACGGCTGTTAGCGGCATTGTGGCTGCACAAGACGATACACCGCTTCGAGAGGAACTCTATGCTTTTTTAGACCCCGTTATGCAGTTCTGCCCGTCTACGTTTGACAAGGTAGAAACCGCATCCGATCCCGATTCCTTGTTGCTGGCGGCGGCCTACCGCGTGGCGGAAACTGAACGGATTCGCCAACTGCGCGAAAAAGATCAGGAGAGCCGCTATGAACTGGAAACAACGTTGTACCGTATGATCGTGCCGCAAAAAGATGTGGAAGAAGCGTACAAGGATTTGTTCGGAAAAACGACGCCCAAACATCATACGGTGGGCACGGAAATTGAGTATAACGCCGAAAAGAGTTGCTATTACATCCCCATGTCTTTAAACACTTCGGGGTATACGCCGGTGCTGGGTAAAATCTCGCACAAGAAAAACATCTATACCGTCGAAGTAGGGTATGTGGCAGTTGCAGACATTGAATACGATGCGCGCGGTCGTGCGCTGGATCCGTCGATTGATAAAGCGAAATACCGTCAAATTTACACGGTAGAAAAAACGGATGATGGTTGGTGCTTACTCGCTGTGGCGGGTGCGCAATAAGACAAACGATCAACGGGGTTAGGAGTATCCTAACCCCGTTTTTTTGCTATTGAAACGGCTGATGGTTTGTGATAAGATAACAACAGAGGTGAACCGGTATGCAACCACAAAACAGTTATTCGTTTTTTCAAAATCGGGAGTGTCGCTATTTTCCGTGTCATGCGACTGAACATCCCGAAAAATTCAATTGTTTGTTTTGTTATTGCCCATTATATGCGCTGGGTGATCAATGCGGCGGCTATTTCCGGTATATTGCCGACGGTGTGAAGGATTGCTCGGCTTGCATGGTACCACACGCACCGGGCGGATATGAGTACATATTATCGCGGATGGATGACGTGGTAAAACTGGCATACGCCAATCGTCGGAAAGGGGAGTAAATCGACATGAACTTCAAAAATCGCATCGCCGCATTTTCACTTGCGCTTCTTTTACTGATGGGGTTGTGCGCCGTACCGGCCTCGGCTTATGGTGAACACTGGATCGCATCGGTTCCGCAACCGACCGACTATGCTTATTCGTTGATGGTGGTAGGCGACACGCAAGTCGTGTGTGATGAATCGCCCGACGGATTTAAGACTATCTACGATTGGATTCTTTCGAATTACAAGGCCAAAAAGACTAAAATGGTGATCGGCCTCGGTGATATCACCGAACATCGTACCGATATCGCCGAATGGAATTTGGCGTATGATAATATTTCTCGCTTGTTCGGTAAAGTGCCGGTGTCGTTGTTGCGCGGCAACCACGATGAAGCGAGCAGTTTCAACAACACGTTCTACGAACTAATGGATGACGTAGACGGCTATTATCAAGACGGTGATCTGATCAACACGTATCAACTGCTCACGGTGGGTGACGTGCACTATTTGATTTTAGCTCTGGATTTCGGTCCGAGCAACGACGTGTTGAAGTGGGCGGGTGAAGTATGTAAAGCGCATCCCGGCTATAACGTCATTGTCACGACGCACGGGTATTTGGACCGCGACGGCGTGCTGCTCAAAAAGGGACAAAGCGGTGTCAACGACGGTGGCATGGCCTATCACGGCGGTCTCAACGGTGGTGAAGAAATCTGGGATCAACTCGTATCTCGCCATAAAAACATCGTGATGGTGCTGTGCGGACACGTGGGTGAAAATGGTGTGGAGCACAGCGTGCGTATGGGCAAGGCCGGCAATCCCGTTGTGCAGATGCTGATTAATCCGCAGAGTATTGACGACCAGCATAAACTGACCGGCATGGTGACAACGTTGTATTTTTCCAAAGACGGTAAAAAAGTCACGGTGCACAACTATTCCACCATTCAAAAGCAATATTACGGTCAACCGTTCACCGTATCAGTGAACAAGATCGCCCACACGCATGCGGCGGTTGACGATACGTTGCACAGCGATACTGCGTATCATTGGAAAAAGTGTCCGTGCGGTGCCGTTGTTGAAAAAACAGCGCACAAATATATTGCGGGCGGTTGTGTATGCGGCAAGACGGGTACAGCCGATTCTGCTCCCGCTGTTTCGGGTGGAACGGCCGGCACCACGACCCCCAACGGCTCGCTGCAAGTGGACGAATCGGTGGATGGCGAAACGGATAATACCATGATGATTGTCATCATTGCCGCCATCGGCGGTGGGGTGTTGTTACTTGTTGCCATCATTGTGGTGATTGTTATTCTACTCAAGAAAAAATAAGGAGCATGAATATGAAACGTATTGTAGCCCTTTTTGTTTGTTTGTTTTTGATA
>JAZOQQ010000085.1:0-5102 GCA_045656165.1 Acutalibacteraceae bacterium | reverse complement strand
TGTTACCCGTACCGCTCGCTTCGGTACCGGCGAGCGAGATCTGCTCGCTGATGTC
The DNA here is from genome assembly GCA_045656165.1 of Acutalibacteraceae bacterium. Lineage (GTDB taxonomy): Bacteria > Bacillota > Clostridia > Oscillospirales > Acutalibacteraceae > RGIG3009. The sequence goes on along the minus strand of JAZOQQ010000085.1, from coordinate 5,047 downwards.
CGCCGCCGGCATCAACAATTCCGCCAGCGTTACGCGATAATCTTCCAAATACACGACCTTCAGTTTTTCGCGGATAACGGGATCCTTTTCGATTTCCTCTGACAGTTTGCAAATAAAGCGGATGATCTCTTTTGCCAAGAAATATCCCGGTGCCGATTTGGCACCGAAAATATACGTGCGCGGCTGAATATCCAAATTCGGATTTTCTTTCAGTTCCAAATACGTGTGCAAAATATGCAAAGCGTTTAAATGCTGACGCTTATACTCGTGCAAGCGCTTGACCTGCACGTCAAACAGCGAATCGGGATCTACCGTCACACCGTTGTGGCGGCGAATATACTCGGCTAAACGCGCCTTATTGTCGCGCTTAATCTCCATAAACGCTTTACGTGCGGCGGCATCATCGGCCAGCGGCGCTAATTTTGCCAGTTCAGCGGCATCCAACACAAATTTATCACCGATTTGTTCGGTAATAAATCGCGTCAGTTTCGGATTCGCCTGGCACAACCAGCGGCGATGCGCGATACCGTTGGTCACGTTGGTGAATTTATCCGGCATCACGGTGTAAGCATCGTGGAACACGGTTTCCTTGAGGATTTCACTGTGGATCTTCGCCACACCGTTAACCGCATGCGAAGCCGCTACACATAAGTTCGCCATTTTAATCACGCCGTAACTTATGATCGCCATGCGGCTGACTTTTTCCACGTCGCCGCCTGTCGCTTGCATCATCGCCGCGCCAAAACGATTGTTGATTTCACACACAATCTGATAAATACGCGGCAACCGCTGACGGAACAGATCTTCCGGCCAGCATTCCAACGCTTCTTTCATAACGGTGTGATTGGTATACGCCACGGTACGCGTCACAATATCCCATGCGCGTTCCCAAGTATAACCGCATTCGTCCAGCATAATACGCATCAATTCCGGAATCGCCAACGTCGGATGCGTATCGTTAATGTGAATCGCCGCCATATCCGGCAAATTATCCAAGGTACCGAACTGCTCCAAATGCCGTTGCACAATATCCTGCACAGACGCCGAGGCCAAGAAATATTGTTGCGACAAACGCAGCGATTTACCTTCGCGATGGTTGTCCGCCGGGTACAACACCTGCGTGATAACCTCAGCCATGGCTTTTTGTTCCATGGCACGCATATATTCGCCCTGATTAAACAGCGACATATCCATACCCGGTGCCGTTGCTTTCCATAAGCGCAACGTGGAAATGGCTTTGCCGTCTTTGCCCGCCACCATCATATCGTACGGTTGCGCCACAACGACCGTGGCATTTTCATGTACGGCGTGGTGATAGTCACCATCCCATGATTCGCGGATATATCCGTCAAAGCGCACTTCTTTGGCAAGTTCGGGACGCGGCAACAACCAACATTCTCCGCCGGGCAACCAGAAATCCGGCAACTCCGTCTGCCAGCCGTCCACTAACTTTTGACGGAAAATACCGCACTCATACAACAGCGAATAGCCGATTGCGGGAATTGAAGCGGTCGCCAAACCGTCCAAAAAACAAGCCGCCAATCGCCCTAAGCCGCCGTTACCCAAGCCGGCATCCGGCTCTAATTTATAAAGCGATTCCAGTTTAACACCGTACTCACTCAAAATATCTGCCGCGTCTTCCGTTAAATTCAAGTTGAACAACGTGTTCTTAAGGGATCGACCCATGAGGAATTCCATGCACAGATAATACACTTGTTTTGCCTGCGCTTTGTGCGCCTTGGAAATGTATTTCACGCGCGACGCGCGCATACGGTCACGCAATACCAGCGCTAACGCCTGATAGAAATGTTCGTTGGTCGCCTGTTCGGGTGTGACGGAAAATGCCGTCATCAACTTGGCAGTCAACTCTTTGCGAAACGTTTCTTTTGCAGCAGCCATCGTCAAAACTCCTTTTTTGCATCTTGTTAACAGTATATACTACTCGCCGAAAAATTGCAAGTATTATTCACTCTAACCAACCACAATCCATATTTTTCCCAATTTCTCCTTTTCGTTTTGTGAAACTGCACAAAAAACATGCCGCACAAGCCCGCAATGCACCTGACACTTGACAGAAACCGCAAAAACGCGGTACAATAGTACCATCTTGTTAAAGGGATGATGTTATGCCGCAGTTAAATATCGTGCTGGTGGAACCCGAAATTCCGCAAAACACCGGCAATATCAGCCGCACGTGCGCCGCCACCGGCAGCCGTCTTCACATTGTCAAACCAATGGGCTTTACCATTGATGATAAAAAACTAAAACGTGCCGGTTTGGATTATTGGCATTTATTGGACATCACGTATTATGAAAATTTGGCAGATTTCTTTGCCAAGAACAACGGACCATTTTATTATTTTACCACAAAAGGCACACATATTTACTCCGACGTCGCCTATCCTGACGGTGCGTACTTGGTGTTCGGCAAAGAAACGGCCGGTCTTCCCGAAGAGTTGCTGCATGACAACCCCGACACCTGTGTGCGTTTGCCAATGCTCGACGACGATGCCGCCCGTTCGTTAAATTTATCCAACACGGTTGCCGTCGGCGTGTACGAAGTATTGCGCCAATGGGGATTTCCCTCCCTTCGCACCGCCGGTCATTTGACAAAATATTAAGCAAAAAACCACCCGATGGGTGGTTTTTTTATGCTCGATAACCGGCGCTTCGAAACTCCCGCGGCGAAACTCCCACCTGCCGTTTAAAAGCGTTGCTGAAATAATACGCATTTTCAAAGCCGCAAAGAGATGCGATCTCCGACAACGGTTTGTTGGTGTTCAGTAAATACTCTTTGCTTTTACGAATACGTATGCGGTTGAGATACGCAAGTGGCGTGACCCCCATCTCGCGTTTAAACTTTAAAATAAATCCGTTCTCACTCATATACACGTCACGGCAAAAATTCTTAACAGTTATTCTCTCACCAAAACGAATATCCGCCGCACGGATAAACGCTTCCACCTCTGCTGACAGTTTACGCTCTGCGGCAAACGTCCTTTCCAACGCGTGTTGCAGCAACAAGTCGTCCAGCAGTGCTGCAAACTGTTCAGCAAGACCGTTTTCCCAACACGTCCGCATTAGTTCAACCGTACCGTGAAGTCGTTGTGTGTCGCGAAATCGTATCGGTCCCGACGCAAACGGCAGTATCTTTTCGGTTTCAATATACACCAGTTCCAGTGGCTCGATCACCTTTCTTGAAAACCGAACACCGCTCTCAAAAAAGAACACCTCACCCTTTCCCACAACAAAATGCTGATCACCTATGACAACCTCAAATCGACCGTCCAGTACGATCAAAAATGTGTGATAATGGTGCGTTCCCTCTTCAATTATAAACGTTTCGCGTGAAAAAACGCTAAAATGCGGCTTATTCATACTCACCTCAAAATTGTGATTTTTTATAAATACAGTATAATTTATTGCATTTTCTTTGTCAAACACTTTGCGTATACTGATAGCATGACCGATGAAAGGCGTGAATGTTTTGCAATACACCAAAAACATTGAAACCAAAGACACGTTTGACGTCGTGGTGGCAGGTGGCGGTACCGCCGGCATCACCGCCGCTTTGTCTGCCGCACAGCTCGGCGCACGGGTATTGATCCTTGAAAGGTCGGGTATGATTGGCGGCAACCTCACCCTCGGTCACATCGGCCCCACTATGGGGCAATACCAACCGAACACCGCCGCTGACCGTATCAACAAACTTCTGCGCGGCGATAAATATTTAGTTCAGGATTTTGAGTTGGCAAAGATACGCTTGATGCAGTTAATTGAGCAACACAACATCACACTCTACCTCAATACCGCCGTTGCTGACGTCATCACCGACAACGACCGCATCACCGAAATCATTATCACCACCCAAAATGGTCTGCAAGCCGTCGGCGGCACCGTGTTTATCGATGCCACCGGCGACGCCGTGCTGTCATATTTAGCGGGTGAACAAATCGAAATCGGCCGCGATGACGGACTCACGCAGCCCTCCTCCATTATGTTTACCATTGAGGGCGTTGATCCCGACCAAACGCTGATCTGCCAGCACGAGAATATGGATACCCCGCTGAAAAAAGGCAACTATCTCGCCCTGTGCAAAAAAGCGTGTGAAAGCGGCGAGTTACCCCCGTCCGTCAACATTGTACGATTGTATGCCACCACCGTATCGGGCGAGCGACTGGTCAATGCTACCCAAGCTAACCGTCTCAACGCATTGGATCTGTGCGATTATACTGCCGCCCAAATGGAATTACGTAACCAAATGTTACAGGTGGTAAAATTCCTAAAAAACAATGTGGAGGGGTTCGAAAACATTCGGGTCAAAGACAGTTCTGACGGTATCGGTGTACGCGAAACACGCCGTGTTATGGGTCAATATCTGCTCACCGCCGAAGATCTGCTTGCCTGCAAACGCTTCCCTGATGTCGTGGTACACCGTGCCTCCTTCGCCATTGATATCCACAATCCGGACGGTGCCGGTCAAGCGGAAAGCGACAGCATCCCCGTACAGGTACAAGACTACGACATCCCCTATCGAGCCCTGGTACCCATTAAAACACAAAATCTATACTTGGCAGGACGTTGTATCAGCGGCACCCACCGTGCTCACGCCTCGTATCGTGTTATGAACATTGCCATGAATATCGGAGAAGCCGCCGGAGTAGGTGCTGCTCTGTGCGCGAAAAAGGGATGTACGCCCACCGAACTGGATGTGAAAGAAGTACAACGGGTACTGATCGCACGCGGCATTGACCTTTTCGAGTAAAGTTTTCAATAAAAAATGAATTCCGCCGTTGACAAACACGGCGGAATCTTTTATAATAGGTACGTTCACGGAGAGTTGTCCGAGTGGTCGAAGGTGCAGCACTCGAAATGCTGTGTACGAAAGTACCTAGGGTTCGAATCCCTAACTCTCCGCCAAAGCAGGAAACCACCCCAAAAGGGGTGGTTTTTTGCTTTCCAAAATGAGAGTTAGGGGTTCGAAAGGGCGTAAAGGAAACGTGCCGGTGGCACGTTTTTAGCCCGTCGCGTTGCGCCGCCCTACCCT
>JAZOQQ010000084.1:0-4067 GCA_045656165.1 Acutalibacteraceae bacterium | reverse complement strand
AGATGTCGCAAAGGCTTACATTTTGTATCGCCGTCAGCGTGAAAAATTGCGTAATGCCCAGTCCACGATTCTTGACTTCAAGAAGACTGTTGATGACTACGTCAAGATCAACGACTGGCGCGTGAAAGAAAACTCCACCGTTACCTATTCGGTCGGCGGTTTGATCCTTTCCAACTCGGGCGCGATTACCGCAAACTACTGGCTGTCGGAAATTTACGACGAAGAGATCGCGGAAGCACATCGCAGTGCGGCGCTCCATCTGCACGACTTGTCAATGCTGACCGGTTACTGCGCCGGTTGGAGCTTGAAACAACTCATTCAGGAAGGTCTCGGCGGCGTTCCGGGCAAGATCACCTCTTCGCCCGCCAGCCACTTGTCCACGCTGTGCAACCAGATGGTCAACTTCCTCGGCATCATGCAAAACGAATGGGCGGGCGCGCAAGCGTTCTCCTCGTTTGATACCTACTTGGCTCCGTTCGTTAAAGTTGATAACTTGAGCCAAAAAGAAGTGAAGCAGTGCATTCAGTCCTTCGTGTACGGTGTCAACACCCCGTCGCGTTGGGGTACGCAGGCACCCTTCTCCAACATCACGCTTGACTGGACCGTTCCGGCTGACTTAAAAGATCTGCCGGCAATCGTCGGCGGCAAGGAGATGGACTTCACCTACGGCGATTGTAAGAAGGAAATGGATATGGTGAACAAAGCGTTCATCGAAATCATGATCGAAGGCGATGCCAACGGCCGTGGCTTCCAGTATCCGATTCCGACTTACTCCATCACCCGCGACTTTGACTGGAGCGAAACCGAGAACAACAAGTTGTTGTTCGAGATGACCGCCAAATACGGCACTCCCTACTTCTCCAACTACATCAACTCCGATATGGAGCCGTCCGACGTGCGTAGTATGTGCTGCCGTCTGCGTTTGGATCTGCGCGAACTGCGTAAGAAATCCGGCGGTTTCTTCGGCTCCGGCGAATCCACCGGTTCCATCGGCGTTGTGACCATTAACTTGCCGCGCATCGCGTACTTGGCTTCCGACGAAGCTGATTTCTACGCTCGTTTGGACAAACTCATGGATATCGCCGCGCGCAGCTTGAAGACCAAGCGCACCGTTATCACCCAGTTGATGGAAAACGGTCTGTATCCCTACACCAAACGTTACCTCGGTACGTTTGCCAACCACTTCTCCACCATCGGTCTGATCGGCATGAACGAAGTGGGTCTGAACGCCAAATGGCTCCGCGCTGACCTGACCAATACCAAGGTTCAGGATTTCGCCAAAGAAGTGCTGGATCATATGCGTGAGCGTCTGTCCGACTATCAGGAAGCGTACGGCGATCTGTACAACCTTGAAGCCACGCCTGCCGAGTCCACGACCTACCGTTTTGCCAAACACGACAAGAGCAAATATCCGGACATCATCACTGCAAACGAAAACGGTACGCCGTACTATACCAACTCTTCTCACCTGCCGGTCGGTTACACCGAAGACATCTTCACGGCACTTGAAATTCAAGACGAGTTACAAACCCGTTACACTTCCGGTACCGTTTTCCACGCCTTCCTGGGCGAGAAACTGCCCGACTGGAAAGCGGCCGCCGATCTGGTTCGCAAGATTGCGGAAAATCACAAACTGCCCTATTACACCATGTCCCCGACTTACTCGGTCTGTGCGGATCACGGTTACCTGGCAGGCGAACTGTACAAATGCCCGTTGTGCGGTAATGAAACGGAAGTTTACAGCCGCATCACCGGTTACTATCGCCCGGTCAAGAACTGGAACGACGGTAAATCGCAGGAATACAAAGATCGTAAGGTTTACAACATTGAGAACTCGGTATTGCGCGAAAAAGCCCCCGCAGAAACCTGCGAATGTGCTTGCGAAGAAGCGCCCGCCGTCAACGCCGCAAGTGCTAAAGCGATCCTTGTTTCCCGTGTAACCTGCCCCAACTGTAAAGTGGCGGAGCAGTTACTCCAAAAAGCCGGTGTCGCTTACGAAAAAGTCATCGCGGAAGAACACGCCGACATGTGCCGTCAGTACGGCATCAAAGGTGCACCCACGTTGGTAATCACCGACGGTGACAACTTCCAGACCTACTACAGCGTACCCGAAATCAAAAAATATCTCGCCTCGCTGTAACGTTTACAACTGAAAAGGGTCGGGCAATGCCCGACCCTTTTTTCACGAAGGATGTGTCGATGTATGTATGATATTATCGTAGTCGGCGGCGGCCCCGCCGGTCTTACGGCCGCCATCTATGCCCTGCGAGCCGGTAAAACGGTACTGGTCGTGGAAAAAGGCGGTTTCGGCGGCCAAATCGCTTTCTCGCCGAAAGTGGAAAATATCCCCGGCTTTTCTCAAATCGGTGGCAGTGAATTCGCCGAAAAACTGACCGATCAAGCCCTGTCACTCGGCGCTGAAGCGGAGATTGAAACCGTTGTCAGCGTACAAAAAGATGGCGACGTGTTCCATGTCAACACCGAAGAAGGTAACACATTTGACGGTAAAGCCGTTGTTTTGGCGGTGGGTGTCAAGCACCGCATGTTAGGTCTGGAAGGCGAAGAAGAACTTGTCGGAAACGGCATTTCGTTCTGTGCCGTGTGTGACGGTGCGTTCTACACCGGGTTAGACACCGTGATGATCGGCGGCGGCAACTCGGCGTTGCAAGAGGCATTGTTGCTGTCGGAGGTGTGCCGCAAAGTCACCGTGGTACAAAATCTGCCCACCTTCACGGGCGAAGCCAAACTGGCCGAGGCGTTGTTGCAAAAACCCAACGTTGAAGTGCTGTTCAGCACGTTGGTCACCGGTTACTTACAAGATAATGGTTCACTCACCGGCGTTACCGTGCGCAACGAAGAAACCGGTGAAGAGAAATCCATTGCCGCAGATGGTGCCTTTTTAGCGGTTGGCTTGGTCCCTGAAAACGACGTCTTTGCCGACGTGGCGGCGCTTGACGCTCGCGGCTACTTTGCTGCAGACGATCGCTGTATCGGCAACGTTGACGGCGTGTTTGTAGCGGGCGACTGCCGCCAAAAACAGATCCGCCAGGTTGTGACCGCCGCATCCGACGGTGCGATCGCCGCCATGGCCGCTTGCCGTTATTTGGATCAATAATCACCATAACCAAACGCCCCCTCGCTTTAATCGAGGGGGCGTTCCTTTTAATAACAATTCCGACAAGGCGGCAACCCGCGCGCGGCGGCTTCCTCGACCGTCACGTATCGCGGCTCCTTCATGCTGCTGCACCTTTTGTTACGATGATATCGCTTCCCTGCTCGCGAAATCCATACCATTTCCGTATACGTCGTCTCCGCTGCGGAAGACAACGTAACCACTTCGGACATATCCTCATTGATCGGCGTCGGCGCAGATGCACAACCGCTTAAAAGCAAAACGCCTATCAGAACGGCACAAGAAAACATTTTCATCCTCTCATCTTCTTTCACACAACAGCGTTACCGGTTTGCTTTTTAGTATACCATTATATAAATATATATTCTAATAAGCAAATTGTCAACCGCATATACTTTCAATAGAATATAGGTGGATGGGAGGGGTTTGTATGATTACGCTTACACTCAAAGAAATAATGGATAAAAAGGGCGTAACTCGTTATCGTCTGTCGCAAATGACAGGTATTCAATACCCCATTATTGACAAATACTATAAGGACAAAGTTTCTCGCTACGATAGTTACGTTTTAGACCGTATTTGCGCTGCGTTGCAATGCGATATTACTGATCTCCTTAAGTATACTAAATAAATAATTAAACGCTCCTCAAAGTGAAATACTTTGAGGAGCGTTTTTTGTTATTCTGTAATATCGGCGTAGGTAAATCCTACCGCTTGTTGTAAATCGTCGGGTGCCAGTTCTACTTGATACCCGATCTTACCGGCGCTGACAAAAACGGTAGCCAAATCCGCCATTGTCTCGTGCGCCACGGTACGAAACGGTTTTTTCATGCCGAGAGGAGAACAGCCGCCGTGTATGTAGCCGGTCAACCCTAACAGTTCCTTGGATTTGATCATCTCAACCGACTTCTCGCCGACCACGGCCGCCGCTTTG
>JAZOQQ010000083.1:0-11882 GCA_045656165.1 Acutalibacteraceae bacterium | reverse complement strand
AAGACCGCTTGGCCTCCGACTTGGCTTGCTTTGCGTTTTTGAAGGTATATATTCCCGCTTGTGCGGTGTGGATATTGAAGATATGGAGGACTTGGCACTTACGTCTTCGGCGTCACACATCGATGCGGATTTCGGTCCGGACAGCGTGATGGAATATGGGTATTGCACGGAGTTCATTCTGCAACTGATGAACGCTAAAACCGATATTGAGGCCTTTTCCAAAGAGGCATTTGTTAAGCCGCTTGAGGAGATGGGCGATTCTATCGTGGCGGTTGTCAGCGGTGGCATTGTTAAGATTCATATTCATACGTTCGCGCCTGAAACGGTGCTGGCGTATGCCCGCCAATACGGCGAATTTGTTACGTTGAAAATTGAAAACATGTCGGTACAGCACAGCGAAACGCAGACAGTTCCCGTGAGCAAGACGAAAGTTAAATATGCGGTAGTACCGGTAGCGTCGGGTGACGGTATTGTGGAGTATTTTTACAGTATCGGCGCGACCGCGGTGGTCAACGGCGGCCAGACCAGTAATCCGTCGGTTGACGATTTTCTGAAAGTGTTTGAACAGTTTGAGGCAGAGCATATCGTGCTGTTGCCGAACAACTCCAATATTATTTTGACCGCCAACCAAGTGGCACAATTGTATACCGATACGCCGGTGCACGTCATTCCCACCAAGTCGATCGTGGAAGGGTACAGCGCCCTTTCGATGATGGATCTGTGGAGTGACAGCGTTGAAGCATTGATTGAGGACATGTCGGCCGGTCTGTCCGATGTGGTATCGGCGAGCGTTACTACCGCGACACGCGATGCGCAGGTCGGTGGAGTAGCGATTAAACAAAACGAGTTTTTAGGACTGAAGAACAAGGAAATCTTGTTATCGGGCGACGATCGGTTTACGGTGGTAACGGAACTTCTTGATCGCATTATGGCCGAAGAGGAGAAAGCGGTCGTGGTGGTGTTCTACGGCAAGCACGTTGATGCAGCCGAGGCGGATCGCCTGAAAGAGTATTTGGAAGAACAATATCCGTTGTTAGATCTCGGTTTTATTGAGGGCAAGCAAGAAATATACGATTATATTATTTCAATGGAGTGAGTATGGAAAAGATCGTAGTCGACATATACGGTGCCGATGCAGGCATCGACGTGGTATTGGATGGTATCGCCGAGGCGGTAAAATGTCACGGTATATTTCCCGTGCTGGTCGGGGATGCCGACAGCATCCACGAACGCATGGCGAAAAACGGTATTGCGCCAAGCGGATACGACGTCATCCACACGACCGATTACATTACCAACGGGGAACCTGCCGCCTGTATTTTCGGCGGACGGGACGAGAGTTCGTTGGCGCTGGCGTATAAGCGGTTAAAGGAAGATGATACCTGTATCGCGATGATGTCAGCCGGCAGTACGGGCGCGATGCTGGTCGGTTCTATTTGCCGTTTAGGGTTGTTACCGTCTGTCAAATTTCCGTCGTTGTGCAGTGCGTTGCCGTGTATTCCCGACCATTTGCTGACGCTGGTGGATTGCGGTGCGGTGATGGATTGTACCGTCAACGATTACGTACGGTTTGCCAAGATGGGTCACGTGTTTTCCAAGTGTTATTGCGGTGTGGAAAATCCGCGCGTGGGGCTTATGTCGGTTGGGCGCGAAGATTCCAAAGGCAATAAACAGACGTTGGAGGCGTTTGCCAAGCTCAAAGAACTGGCGATCAATTTCATCGGTAACGTAGAAGGCAGCGACATGGTGTCGGGCTATGCCGACGTGATCGTGGCCGATGGATTTGCGGGAAATATTTTACTGAAAAATACCGAAGCCGTCGGCAAGAAAGCTGCGGAAATTGTGGCGAGGGTTGCGGCGGAAGATCCGCAACTGGCAGCGAAGATCCAAACGGCGTTGTGGGAAACGTTTGATTTTAATGCACGCGGTGCGGCGACGTTTTTGGGCACCAAAAAGATCGTGGTCAAAATGCACGGTTGTGCTACAGCCGATACCACGCTCGCAACGGTTGAGCAGATCATGCGGTTGTATAAAGCGCACTTCTCGGAGGAGATGTCCAAGATTTTGGCGCAATAAAAAGAAACGCCAAACGACTGTTTGGCGTTTTCCTTTATTCTTTGGTCAATGACGCGATGAAGATCAGTTGGTGCAGGAAATAGCGAAGCGGTAAGCAGATGAGATACACCAGGTTGAAACTGATGAAAAGCGACTGATAGGGGAACGCCAACGCACACAGCAGGCACATCAGCATGTATACGAAATAGTAGAGAATGGTGTACATGGTGGTGGTCAGATATTCGCCGATCGGTATCCGTTTGAAAAACCAGAACTTATTCAACACAATATACGCGAGTACCGATATCGCGCCGACCGAGGGTACGGTTACGGTTATGTAGCGCAGCCCAAAGACCAACGAAAAGATCAGTAACAACACTTCGGCAAGCGCAAACGAGATCAGGGTGCCGCCGGCGAGGGAAAATAAACTTTTATAGATTTTTACCGTGTCGCCGATGGGGTTAAAGTGCGACGACGCGTTATTTTCAATGTAGATTGCTTCGGTAGGCAACGTGGTGATTTTTAGTCCCATTTTGGCGGCGTAGTATAACACGTTCATTTCGTAATCGTAGTTGTTTTTCTTCACGTCAATCATCCATTCCAGATGCGAGCAGTGAAAACCGCGCAACCCTGACTGGTTATCCGACAAATAACGGCTGGTCAGCAGTGTGTACACGATGCGGGAGAGATCGTTGCCCACGCGCGAACGCAGGGGGATTTTGCCTTTGCGCTCGCGTACTGTCAGCACGAATTTGTTGCCCTTGTGCAACTGCTCGCGCACGCGCGCCACGTCTTCGGGGCGGTGTTGACCGTCGGCATCGCAGGTGATAAAATGAGTGCAGTCGGGCAAGTAGTCGCGCACATAGCGCATACCCGCTTTGAGCGCCGCGCCTTTGCCGCTGTTTTCGGCTAACGTGACGATATGTGCTTTGTCGCGTATCGCATCAAATATCGGTTGATACGTGTCACCGCTGCCGTCGTCAACGGCGACGATCTCCAGTTGTTGTGCGCGCAATTCATCCACCAAGCGAATGAGTTCCGCATCCGGCTCGTAAGCCGGAATGATAACGACGTCCATGAATCTTGTGCCCCTTTTTACGAAATGTGCTTTTTAAGAAACGTATCGATGGTTTGAATGATCGTATCGTCGGCGGTGCCATCCGCACCGAACAGCAGATCGGTGTGACCGGCGTTATCGGGGGAGGAACGGATACAGTATTCCGCGTTGGGATTGTGTATCTGCTCACGATGCGACACGATGGAAAATTTGTGAAGCGGTACGGTGTCGTCCCGATCACCGTGAATCAACAACACGGGAGTATCGGTGGCGGAGAGTACCTTATCGGCGCGCAAATTAACGGTTTCGCTGCCAAACAGCAGCGTTTGGTACAGCCACAAGCCGCCGTAATTGCTGTAAGCGAGGTCACCGACGTGCCGTGCGGCTGCACCGATCACACCTTCCATCGCGCTGTTGATGCCGCTGACCGAAATCACGGCTGAAACATCGTAGTCGTATGCCAAACTGCAGCAGGCGGCATAACCGCCGCGGCTATGGCCGAGCAGTACGACGTTTTCAAAGCCGAAATTATCGTGATGTTTCAAATAGGCAAGTGTGGCGTTTACATCAAGCACCGTTTGCGGAAAACCGACCGATGAACCGCCTTCGGAGCGGCAACAGCCGGTGGCATCAAAAGCAAATACCGACCAACCGCACGACAGCAGTTCTTGGGTTTGCCAAAGATACGTATCGGTGCAGGCGTTGTGACCGGGGATCAGCACGATCAGCGCGTTTTGCGCGTTGTCGGCTTGACAGGTGTACAGATACCCCGACAACGTGTTGTCGCCCGACGGATACGTATGCAAGCGGCGTTCGGTGACCAGCGGTTGCAATGCGGCAGGATAGGTGGTTAAACCGCAGTCATAACGGGCAAAAATAGAATCGTACACCACTTTGGTGGCGGTAAAGGATACCGCCAAAAACAGTAAAACGGCGATCATAATGGTAATCCATACCTTTTTGGTTTTTCTCGATACCATTATTATCACCACTTTTTTCGGATTCAATCAAAGGAGAAGACAGATGCGATTTGTACCGGATTATCAGTTACCCATCATAGAAGATGAGGCATTCCCGTCGGCGATACGCGACGTCACGGACAAGTTGGATGCCGTGCGCGTGAGCGGCACGTTCCATGCGTTTGACGGGGTACGGTTGTATTACGAATATTTTTTGGCGGAAAACAGCCGCGGGTCGATCGTGATCGTCCACGGGTTGAGTGAGTTTACCAAAAAATTCTACGAATTTGCGTATTACGCGCTTCATCAAGGGTATAACGTGTTTGTGTATGACCAACGGTGCCACGGCTTGTCCGATCGTTTGACCGATAATCCGGACGTGCTGCACGTGGGGAATTTTCGCGATTACGTGAAAGATTTGGCGCAATTTGTCGACGAGATCGTGTTACCTGCCGACGACAAACCGCTGTATTTATATGCGCACTCGATGGGGGGCGCTGTGAGCGCGCTGTATTTGGCAAAGTATGGCGATAAGATTCAAAAAGCGGTGCTGTCGGCGCCGATGTTTGAACCGATCGTGGATAACGTACCCGTGCCGATTGCGCGGGCAGGGGTATTCCTTGGACAATACGTGTGTGGCTGTAAACGCAAGTTTAAGTTGACGGCAGAATTTAACCCTAACGTGCCGTATACCGCTTCGCAAGGGTCCAGCCGCGTGCGATTTGAACATTTTTTGTCGTTGCGCCGCGACAACAAGGCCTATCAGTCCTCCCCGATGAGTTTCGGGTGGGTGAGTCACTCGCTAACGGTGGGTCGGCACATTTTATCGCGCCGTGTGGCGGGGCGTATCACCACGCCGACTCTCATTGTGTCGGCAGAAAAGGATACCATGGTGAACAACCACATGCAATATCGGTTTTCCGAGCGGTGTGACGCGTGTGAGTTGGTCAGCATTCCCAATGCGGCACACGCGTTATTGGCCAGCGATGCGCCGATGCTTACCCGGTTGTTAACGCTTACGTTTGATTTTTGGAAGCAGTAACGCGACGACGTTCGTCGAAAGTTGCACGAAGCAAGGCGGCGACGGCGCGAAATACGCGGGTGCGCAGTTCAAGTGTGAGTGTATATGATGCGTTTTGCCCGCTGTAATCGGGAAGAACACAAATTTGTTCGCCTTGCGGTTTGACCGTGACGATACCGTGTAACCACCCGATCAAGGGTGAGAGGACAGCGTAGCATTTGCCGCAATCAATCGCGGTTTGTGCCGCATCATCGCGCGCACATACCACGTGTATGTTTAGCACCGTGATGATGCAAAACGAAAGCAGACCAAACACACGGCGAAGTAACCCGCCGATGAGGATGACGCTATCCTCGATTGTGGCGAGCAAGCCGCTTTCGGCGGCGGAGGCCTTCAGTTGATCCGGTTCCAAACGGCGGATACCTGTTATTTTTTTGAGAGCTTTGGTGATGGGACTGTTCGGATCGGGGTGCTCGCCGAATATCTTGCCGAGAAAGCGGTAACGCAGTTGCAACGAGCCGCTTTTATCCGTTTGGATAATGACGTAAACGGGTAGTGAGGCGATCACCGTAATCAGTGCCGCTAAACCTGCGAGGATACCAAATGCGATCCACATAAAGTCCATCACCACCTTGTTAGAATCTTTGAGGAAGGGGAACCGCCTATGAAATGGGTTATCGGGTACATCGGCGATTTGACCGATGCACAATATGACGCGGTATATGCCGCGCTTTCGGTTTCCCGAAAAGCACATATTGATAGAATGAAGCACCAAGACGCGCGAAAACGCTCGTTGTTGGCCACGCATTTACTGAATACCTTGCTTGCCGATTGCGGCAAACGCGGCATATCCGTGCAAACAGCTGAAAACGGCAGACCGTACGTCGATGCGATGGACGTGTACGTCAGCATTTCGCATAGCGGTGATGCGGTAGCGTGTGTGATAGACGACCGACCGATCGGCATCGACGTGGAATATATACGGCCTGTGGAACGCAATCTCATGGAATATGTTTGTACCGCGCGCGAACGCACGTATGTACTGGAATCGGAAGACCCGACGTTGCGCTTTTTTGAGGTGTGGACCGCCAAAGAAGCGTGCTACAAGCGGGGGGATCATCACGAGGGATTGCGTGCCATTGAAACAGGTTCGCTGACAAAGCAAACCTTTGTGATCGATGGGTATTACCTAACGATCGTATAGGTTACATAGAACGGGAAATTCCGGCAAATCCTATGCCCAGCACCAGCGTCAACAACAAAATAACGCCGATGATGATAGCGGCGATGATCAAACCGCACCAGTAGGAACGCGTAAAGTTACGGCGGTTGATGTTGTCACGTTTGATGCTGTGGATGATTAAGAAGATAAAGCCAACGATCGGCACGGCGTACAACAATTGCAGGCCAAAATAGGACCACGGGCTGAGCGGGCGGTATTGCTCGGGCAGATCGTTTTCGGTGAACTCACGTTGCGGCATCGAAACCGGTGTGACCACAACGGGTTGTGCGGGTTCGGTTTCAACCGCTGCGCCGCAAACGTTGCAGAATTTTGCGTCGTCTTCCAGTGCCGCATTGCATTTGGGACAGAACATAGTACATTACCTTCCTTTTTGAATTTATTTATTGAGTTGACGGCGGATCTTCTCGCGCACGTCATTCAAAAACGAGGAGTGGCCGGTGCCGAAAACACAGGCGTTGACAAAATGCTCACAGTTATTATGCAGGATATCGTAACCGCCCTCGCCGATGCGCGAACGGGCGGTTTTTATAATGTCTGCCGCCGCGCGCATGTTCTTTCGCTCTTCGCGCGTGGGGATACCCGTTTCCAGTGTGCCGCCGCCAAGAAACGTGTAGACGTCGGTGGACAGCACGCGGATCTGCTCGGCGGGTTTTCCGGGGTCGTCGGGCAGACCGAATTGGATCACCTCGTCTTCGCTGACGAAGATGCCGTAGTGGTAGTAAAAAGAAACACGGGTGCGCACGATTTGCGACGGCTTTGGTTGTTGGTCCGTCCAGTTCATGCGCCGACCTTCTTTTCAATAACGGCAATGACGTCGCCGACGGTGCGGAGTTCTTTGAAATCGTCGTTGACGAATTTGATGCCGAATTCTTCTTCTACCGCCATTGCCATATATAACAGGCCAATGGAGTTGATGTTGACGTCTTCGCGCAGATCCGCTTCAGGCGTGATGGTCGACGTGTCAATCTCGCCTTCAAAAACGGCGGTGCAGACTTTACGTAAACGTTCAAACGTGTTCATATGGCATGCCTCCGGTTTGTTGTTCGTTCGCTGCTTGACAGCGTTGCAGTTCGGCGGCGAGCGCATCGGTGATGGCCTGAATATCCGCCGTACTGGGCATTTTCTTTTGACAGAAATCGCGGGGATAAAGGGCGTTGCCTATTACCACGGTGCGACTGTTATACCAGTGCTTGCGGGGTAAAATGTGTATCGGAACAATCGGCACGTCAGCGCGCAAAGCCATGAGTACGGCACCGGATTTAACGGTGTCGATCGTGTCGTTTTGTTGGATACCGCCTTGCGGAAATACCGTGAGCAGATAGCCCTCTTTGAGTTTGCCTACCGAGCGGTTGATCGCTTCGATGTCGGCACCGTTACGGTTGATGCGGATAGCACCGACACCTTTGAGCAACCACGAACGGAGTTTGCCTTTCATAACGATTTCGGCAACTAAGAAATGCATGCGGCGGTACCAAAAGGTGACGCCGACCACAAACGGATCGGAAAATGACGTGTGGTTGGCGGCAATGATGGCGCCGCCTTTTATTTTTTTTGTGTATTTCTCGCCTTCGGGTGTGCGACGGCGCAAGCGCAGGATCATCGGCAGAACGGCACACACCAAACGCGCCATGTCCATGGGGAAATGCGTCAAACGAAAAAAGCGGTGGTTCGTTTTCTGCTTTTCCATCTCCTCTTTGAGTTCGTAGACTTTTTGCTCCAAAATTTTGGTGAGATGTGCCAGCGTTTCTTGCTCGTCCATACCGTCTACACAGTAATCTTTGAGGTATAAGGGCTTTCCGATACCGACGTGGGCACGCTTGAACAAGCCATAGTTCCCATCGGTATATACCGGAACGATGGGGGCGTCGGTATGTAAGGCGATAAACGCGGTGCTGGTGGTAAACGGCCAAGGTACGTTGTTGATGGGTAAACGAGATTCGGGGAAGATACCCACAATGCCGTTATCGTCCAAAATTTCAAGCGAGTCGGATACAAACGAAAAGTCGCGGCCGTCGCGGTCGACTTTAATGCCACCCCACGCGTTAAGTAAGAAAGAGAAGAAACTGCCTTTGTTGTACAGCACTTCCGCCATCAAAAAACGCACGGTGCGAAACGGGAAGACCACGAGGTACAATACAAAGTCCAATAGGGATTTGTGATTGGATACCAACAAACACGGGCGCGGCAAGCGGCGTCGGGCGCCTTCTTGCACATAGACGTGCGGTTTAAACAGCAACCACGCCGGCAGTATGCCTGTGAGTTTGGTAAAACCAAGAAACAGATTGACAAACCACTTTTTCATACATCAAAAACCTTTTTCTAAGTATTCACAAATATCTTTGACCGTATAGCAATACTTATCGCTTTTTTGATAATCGGTGACGGAAAATTCCTCTGCCAAGCGGGTGAGTACCGAAAAATACTGAATGCTGGTGGCACCCAGATCATAAAACAGGTGATCGGTGATGGCAAAACTGTCGACGGCACGACCGAGCACATCGGCCACGATCTGCTTGACGGTTTGCGTCAATGGCGAATCTTCCGCTGCCGTGGCGGTTGCCGTCATGTCGGCGAAGGGGGTAAGTTTTACGGAGCCGTCACCGATTTTTTTAGCAAGTTGTGCGCGGCTGACTTTGATCGCAGACGGCGGGCAGAGGTCGTCGGTCGTAAAGTAAAATTTACGGATCGCGGTTGCCGTGGGCAACGTGTCGTTGAGCGCGTATACTTCGCGGCGGATGCGGGATAAATTCTCGTCGGAAACGAACGGGTTGACTTGCACCACAAGCGAGAGTTCCTGACCGTTTTCACCGTCCAGACCCAACACGGAGAAGCGCTTGGCATCCGTCAGATTCATGAGTTTTTCAATGCTGTCGGGGTTGATGTTTTCGCCGTTTTCGCCGATGACGACATCACCCAAACGGCCGAGAATGTAATAGCGGCCGTCGCGGCATTCCATGTTGTCGCCGGTGTTGAACCACTCACCGCGCACTTGTTCTTGACCGTTGACATACTTGCGTGTGCACAGCGATGAGCCGCGCACTTGCAAAATGCCGGTGTCATCCAAACGGTATTCTACCGACGTGAACGGCATGCCGATGGCGTTTAAGTTGCGCAGTTTCGGGGTGCGGCCGAGTTCTACCGACGTGATGCCGATCTCGCTCATGCCGTAGCCGTTATACGTACTGTAACCGATGCCGTTCAGCAGTTGCAGGGCGCTGTCTTTTAAATAACTGCCGCCGTTGATGCAGAACATGACCGAACGACCGAAGGCCTTGTCGGTGACTTCGCGCATCAGCCATTTGGCAATTTCTGCGCCGCAGGCGGGGAAAAGATTTTGAATGGCGGTGGACAGTTTGATGCCGCGCAGAAGTTTTTGGTAAGTTTTGTCGCCTTTCTCCTTGGCGGCGGCGATGATGCTGTTTTCCACGGTATGCCACAGCACCGGCACCGCAAAAATGTGGGTGACGCCGTGCTTGCGACAGGTTTTCAAGATGGTATCGGCGCTGTAGTCGCGCAAAAACACGACAGTTCTGCCGAAAAAGGTGAACCAAAAATACACGGCAAACAGGCCGAAAACGTGATAAAACGGTAAAAACGCCAGTTGCTTGAGCGAGCCGCGGTAGTGCTTGGCGATGCGCGGTTCGCGTTTGAGAATGTCCTCAAAGTTTAAAATCTGTTCCGCGATCTCGCGGCCGGTGTAACAGCACACGACTTCGTTCATGGAAGTAGCGGAAGAGGAGAAGGCAATCTCGTTTTCAAAGACATCCGCCGGCGCGGGTGTGCCGTTTGTAAGCGTAGAAAAAACGACATGTTCGGTATTCAGCGTGGTTTCGCCCAGGCACACGGTGTGGGTGATGCCCAGCGTATCCAAAATACCGTTTGTCAGCGAGTCGGGGTAGCGCAGGTTGACCAGATACGGTTTGTTACCGCTTTTGAGGATCGCCCAGAATGCAACGATCCATTCGGGCGAGTTATCCATGGCAAGCGCAACATATCCGTGCGTTGCACCGATACGGGCGTACAACGCATCGGCAGTTTGTTCCACCTTGCGCGCGACCTGTCCGTAGGTTTCTTTGTGGATACGGAATCCGTCGCTGTATTCGCACAGTACGTTGTTCGTACTGTGAAACATGATACGGTAAATATCCGCCAACGTTTTTTTCGACGCTTTGAGCGCGTTGCGGTTATAGCGGATAATCTCTTTCAAATTCTTGTTCATACGTTTTGATTACGCCATCGCCACCGCGGCGAAAAAGGCGATAAAGAAGCAAGCGGCGGATGTGATCGTACCGGCAAGGCCAAGTGCTTTGCCGACCTTGGTCATGGTGGAGGTGTCGCCCGCGTTACGGCATTTCAGCGATAAGATGAAGCCAACAAGCGACAGCGGCAGACTAAAGAAATCCATCACAAACGCAAAGCCAAGTGCCATTTCGGGATCCGCGGACAAAAAGATAAGCGTATACAAGGCGTTCATGCAGGCAAATGCAAAACCACCGATAGCCAACGCCATGCTGACGATCTTCATCGCCATGCTCGGTTGATTGGGCTGTTGGGGTTGATAATACGGCGGCTGATAAGGTTGTTGATAGGGTGGTTGCGGCGCCTGATACGGCGGTTGATACGGCGGTTGATACGGCGCCTGATATGGCGGTTGATACGGCGGCTGCGGGGCCTCGTAAATCGGTTCGGAAACAGGTGCCGGTTCAGTGGGTAATTCCAAGCCGCAATGCGGGCAGAAAATCATGGTATCTTCAATGGCAAATTGACATTTCGGGCAAGTACGCATAGGGGAAATCCTCCTTCAAAATATACATAGTATCATTATAGCGGAATTTTCGTGCTTTTTCAAGAGGATATGCAAAGGAAAAGCAGAAGAAAGATATAGAAATAAGTTTAGAGGGAATTTGCGGGTTTCTCTTTATTTTTTTTGTAGACTGTGTTATACTATCTTAAATATGGGCATCGGAGGTGAGCGTGTGGATCGGTTTGTGTTGCACAGTCCGTATCAGCCGACAGGCGATCAGCCGCAGGCGATCGAGGCGTTGGTAAACAGCATCAACAGCGGCAAACGTGAACAGACGCTGCTCGGCGTTACCGGTTCGGGTAAGACGTTTACGATGGCAAACGTGATCGCTAAGGTTAACCGTCCGACCCTCGTTCTCGCTCATAACAAAACCCTTGCCGCACAACTTTGCAGTGAGTTCAAAGAGTTTTTCCCCGAAAATGCGGTGGAGTATTTTGTATCCTATTACAAGTTTTTGCCCCAAAATCGCTACAAAACGCCGATTTTAAGGGTCTTTTAACACAGGATAAAACACAATAACATTACATAAACCAGATAAATTTGTGACCTAAATTCGTGTAATTAGAAAATGATTACCTTTCAGAGGTGAAGCCATTTTGAATTTTTCTTTTAAATCTTTTGCTGATGGCAGTTTTGACTACGACAAGAAAACGGAAACACATACAGGGTTGTATCTTCGTGAAGAAAAAGCCGACATTAGCGGCGGGAAAATTAAATTTTCAGACATAGACGTACTTAAAAAT
>JAZOQQ010000082.1:0-12446 GCA_045656165.1 Acutalibacteraceae bacterium | reverse complement strand
CACCGGCGTGGGAGTGCCGTCGCCGAAGTACTTGTTGCAGATCTCATCAAATTTACCGTTTTCTTTGATCTCTTTGATGAACTCGTTAACTGCAGTGAGCAGTTCGGGCTGGTTCTTGTCAACACCGAAAGCGTACTCTTCTTCGGTGAGGTCAATGTCGATCACTTTAGTAGCAGGCGTTTTGTTTTCTTCAGGTTTTGCGCCACAACCGGCCGCGCAAGTTGCGAGCATTGCCAGCGCTAACAGAAGCGCTAAAACTTTAGAGAATTTTTTCACAATAAATCCCTCTTTCTGAATATTGTTGGAGCACCGCTCCCTTTGACAATTGTCATTATACGACCGATTGCATAAAAAATCAATACTTTTTAATAATTTTTCATCAAATTCCTCGTTTTAGACAAATATATTGTATAAATATTCAAACGATTTGGTAACATTCACAAGAAAAATGAATATTTTATTCATTTTTGCATGAATATTCATTCATTTGTGCCGCCTGGCAACCACCACACGTGGGATATCGGCAAAGTCACGATGAATTTCTGTGTGAATAAACCCGTTATCTTTAAATAACGAAGCTACGGTATCAGCTTGACCAATACCGACTTCAACCGCAACGAACCCTTCTTCAGCAATTTTGGGGAGCCAGTCTTGCGCAATGGCACGGTAAAACAAATAACCGTCTTCTTCCCCATCCAGCGCCATGAGGGGTTCGTGTTTCACTTCACGTTGCAGTTCAGCCAAGTCAGCAGTCGGAATATATGGTGGATTGGATACAATGGCATCTACTTTGTCCGGAAAACGATACGCCTGCTTTAAGATGTCGGCTTGTACTGCTTGAACCGACAAATCCGAATAGTTTTGAATATTTTGTTGTAAATACGGAAGAACGTCGTCGGATAATTCAAGCGCTGTTACCGAGACAGACGGACAAAGTGATGCAATTCCCAAGCCAACGCAACCGCTTCCGGCGCACAAATCCAACACATGTTTATGTGGCATTGTTTTTAAATATGATGCGGCAATCTCGCACAGCAATTCGGTTTCGGGACGTGGTATCAACACGCCCGGTCCCACTTTTAATGTAAGGCCGAGAAAGTCCCAGTTGCCTAATAGATATTGCAAAGGATAACCACTTGCGCGTTTGATAGCCGCTTCACGCACAGCTGCTTGTGCATCATCGGAGATTGCGTGCGTATGAGATAGCGGGACGCGCCCTCTACCGATGCCGCCGATATCTTCCAAAAGACAAACGGCATCAAAGGCAGGGGTTTCACAACCGCCTGCCTTGAGAGTGTTTTCAATCTCCTGTTGTAATTCAAAAACTGTCAGCATTTGTCTTACCACTTATCCGATTCACTATCTTCCGGAACGACTGCTGTAAATGCTGTTATGGCGCACTCAATCATGCTATCATCCGGTTCCTTGGTCGTTAAGCGTTGAATCCAAAGACCGGGCGCCGAGATGAAACGGGTAAACGCATTATCTTTTCGACCGGCTAATTTGATGAGTTCATATCCGATACCGACGGTAAGCGGCAAGAGAGCCACTTTTACCAGCACGCGCAACCAAACGGTTTGGATCGGAATGCACATGGAAATTACGATACCGACAAGCAGAGTCAAAATTAAGAAAGACGTACCGCAACGCGGATGAAATCGACTTTGACGACGTACGTTTTCAACGGAAAGTTCCTCGCCGCATTCATAACAAAATATTGTTTTATGTTCGGCACCATGGTACATAAAGACACGCTTGATATCTTTCATGAAGGATATAGCAAAAACGTAACCCAAGAAAAGAACCAATCGTAAAACGCCTTCAAAGATAGCACGAAGTGCCGTATTCCCCATCCAAAACGTACCGTTATTTATCGCATCCAGCCCTTTGGCAAGCCAGTTGTAAAGCAGCGACGGTAAATACATAAACAATGCAAAAGCCAGTGCAATACCCAATAATGTGCTGAGTATCATTAGAAGAGTCATTAAGAATTTTTGCGCACCTTTTTGATCTTCCTCCTCTTCCTCTAAACCGGCCAACTCTGCAGAACGCATTAAGCATTTATAACCGAATTTCAGCGAATCAACCATACCGTACAGGCCGCGCAACAACGGCAATTTCCAAATTTTGGGGCGATCCGATGTGTCAATATTCCATTCTTCAGTCACAATTTCTCCGGAAATATGGCGCACGGCCATCGCTGTTTTCTTTGGGCCACGCATCATAACACCTTCGATTAAGGCCTGACCACCAATTGACGTTTTTTTCATATCCGCCATGTTAATTCTCCTTTGCTGCAGGTAAGGTGATTGTTACAACCGTCCCGTTGTCCGGTTCACTTTCAATAATTATCTTGCCGCCATGCGCGGTAACGATTTCTTGTGCCACTGCAAGACCGATTCCGGAGCCGGGTTGACTATTGGAAGCACGGTAAAATCGTTCTGTTACATATGGTAAATCTTCCGGTGATATGCCAATGCCGTCGTCGCTGATAACAATTTGTACCGTTCGTGCTATCGGCGCTATATCTACATGAACACGACCATTCGGTTTAGAATACTTAATGGCGTTTTCAATTACGTTGACAAACACCTGACGTAGGCGATCTCTGTTCCCGTGTATAAAAGGTACCGTTTCTTGTTCGGTGCAAGTGAGCTGTACCGTTTGCTTAAGAGCGCGATCTTTAAGCAAAAACACAGCTTCTTTTACCTCTTTGAATACATCAACCACTTCGGTAAGATCGGGTTCTTTGGTTTGTATGCGCGAAAAATCTAATAATTCTTCCACGATACCTGACAACCGTTCGGCCTCACTGCAAATGACTTCTAAGCCGCGTGCCGTCAGTTCGGGATCCTGTTCCGGTGAATCTTTTAGGGTCTCGCTCCATCCTTTGATCGCCGTAAGGGGTGTGCGCAACTCGTGTGAAATCGAAGAAATAAATTCGTTTTGCAACTTGTCGGCCATTTCAATCTGTGCTGCCATTTCGTTGATGGTATCGCACAGGTCGCCAATTTCGTCATCGTATTGTTTGGCGATACGATGCGTATAATCCCCCTGCGCAATCTTATCGGCAGCTTTACCGATTTCGGACAACGGACGAAGCAAACTGTTAACAAAATACGCACTGCATAACATAACGAAAAACAGAATAGCCAGACCAAACGTCACCATCGCGGATATAATTAACGTTACCTGGTTATCAACGTTATCCAATGCCACCAAATATCGTATGGCACCGCAAATGGTTCCGTCGGATTTGGTAATCAGCATGGTTAACGCCAAAATATTTTGCCCGGCTGCGTTTTGACCGTCCCAAACGCCCCACTTATACTTTGCTTCGCTTGACACCGCATTTACAGCTACGCGGTAATCCGGCACGTCGGTATTTTTCGGCAAAAAGCCGGTAGAGCTTGCCAGTATTCGGCCGTCGGTATTAAGGGCTTGAAACTCCATTTTTTCACGTTCTGCAAAACTTTCGACATACGCCTTGGCATGATCTTCAAAACGATACGATTCATCCTCTGTTGACAATCGCAGCATGTCTGTTAAGGATACCGCCCGCGTATACAAGCTGTTTTGCGCCTGCTGATAATAGTAAGAGCGGACCAAAAATGCTGCAGCCACTTCAATAATCAGCAGCAACGCGACCACGGCGCTTAAGCCGTTAATCAACCAACGACGTGTTACTTTTCGAAACATTTTTGATCCGTCTCCTCCTTTCTAACCGCCTTATTTGTGCCAACAGTACCCGGTTCCCCACACTGTTACAATATGTCGCGGATTAGATGCACTGGTTTCAACCTTCATGCGTAAGCGTCGAATATTGACGTCTACAACTTTATCTTCGCCATAATAATCCTGACCCCAAGCATGCCGCAATATTTCTTCGCGCGCTAGTGGGCGATCGGGGTTTTCCATAAAAAATTGCATAATCTGATATTCCACGCCTGTTAATTCAATGGGAATATCACCTTTCATAAGCACGTGTGTACGTGTGTTAAGAGTAAAATCACCGGAAACAATTTCGGACGTCATAGAACCGGACACACGTCGGAGCAATGCTTCGACGCGTGCCAGCAATTCCGACGGGCTAAACGGCTTGGTAACATAATCGTCTGCTCCATGCTTGAGAGCCGCTATTTTTTCCTGCTCCTTGGAACGTGCTGTCAACATAATAATGCCGACTGAAGCACTTTGACGTCGAATTATTTCACAAACGGCGTGTCCGTCTATTCCCGGTAACATCACATCCAATAGCACGACTTGGATATCCGGTATTGTTTCAAATAAGCGTAGCGCTTCTTCACCGGAAGAAGCTTCAATCGGATCATATCCTGCACGTCTTAAGTTAATCACCAGCAGTTCACGAATCGGTCGTTCATCTTCGCAAACTAAAACACGCATCACGGTGCGGCACCCTCTTTCGTTTCCAAGAGGAAAAAGACTTGTTGAACCGTTTCAAATGCCGCGCGCTGTCCATCTACGTGTACAGCAAAGCGACGTGTGGTATCGTTCAGGTAAATATACCCTTCAGGTAATTCAATTTTCTCATCGGTGCCGGTGAAAAATATTCCCAGGAAACACGGTGTTTGCTCATCTTCGCGGAATTCCAGCAAATGACCAACCGTATCATACGTAATTAACGCATCCTCTGCCCAATCACCCAGTTTCAAAATATATCCGTCTTGCATGTTCACAATAGTTGAAAACGCGGTTGCGGCTTCTTCTGAACGAAAATCAAAGCAAAACCAATCTGCATACCACAAATTCTCTTCCTGCATAAACGGACGAGTAATAGGCCACTCAATCGTACCATCACCATCGATATCCTGACAACGCAATGATACGTCTCGGGCCGTAATCGTTTTGGTCCCGTTTGACGAAAGCGGCGCACGCAAAGCGCTGCCATCCCAGTATAGCACTTCTGTAATTGTTTTACCTACCGTCGTTACACAGTCCACAAAAACGCCGTTAACCGTGGGCGATAAACGCGATTCAGTCGCTCCCAAAATCGTTGAAATCGTTGCGTCCAGTTCAGCGTCACCACTAAGTTGCATGGCGTTATCGCGATAGGTATATAATGCAGCTTGTGCTTTTTCGCGTGTGATTAACAGGATATCTTCGGCATTATCATCGGTCATGTCTGCAGTAATTAACGCTGTATAGTTTACTTCACATTCCAAAGATGCTAATGCTTGATCCATGCGATACACCGATAAATATTTATCAGCTGTATTATACAAATTCCATCCTACCAGTAATTCCGGAAAACCGTCACCGGTTACATCGGCAAAGTTTACTTCTGTAATACCGGCACTTAAGCCCTCAACACCGGCAATGGATTGCCATATGCCGCGTTCATCTTTTTTAAAAAGCAGGATGTCTGTTTTAGCATTACTCAAATTCCAACGATAAAAGGCAATCCCCCAACCGCCGAATAATTTGGCGTCCTCTGGAGTTTCGGCTGCTTGGCTGAGCAAAATATAGGGTGTTTGGTATTCCCCCTCAACCGGATAGGATAACATATAATTATCGCTGCCGAGCGCTTGGCGAAGCGCCGTTTGCATGGCTTGCTGTTCTTTGTCGTTTTGAGGCGGGATTAACTGATTTTCAACGTCTAAGCCAATCGCGTTACAGCCCGACAGCAGCACAACGAATATCAGAACTTTCGCTAATATAGCTAAGCAACGTGATTTCACGCGAATCCCTCCTAAACTAAGTTATAATAACATACATATAATATTTTAGGACATTCGCTCTGTAATGTCAATAGAAAAGGCACGGTAATCACCGTGCCTTTTACTTTAAGAATATTGCTGTTTTAATTTGCTCAGAAGCATGTAAAGCGGCTTGTATAACAGCAACGACGTCAAGAAATTACCCGCAACGTGTAACAGATCAAAAGGGATCCCTTCAATCCACCGAGCAATCATCATAGGCAAACCACCTATGAACAACTGGACAAATGCGCACAGAAAACCGAAGCACAATCCAAACGCCGTACAGACGATAATCCAAAATGCATGTGATTCCACACGACGAAAGATCAGTACCACGATTGCCAGTACGGCCCACACATATAAATACGACATAAACCAATCGCTGATTCCATATGTCAGCCCTTCCAATGCCACAAACAGATAGAGCGGATAAAACACTTTCCATCCATACACTCGCGCATAGAGAATGACAAGAAGTGATACGAGTTCAATGTTCGGTAAAAAAGCCAGTACAACCTGCATGATATACAAAAGCGTACCAAGCAAACTGAGGATCGCCATCTCCCGTAACGACAGTTTAGAAGAAGTCATAGCCCACCATTAACGTGATTTCAAATGTATCGCCGTCTGCGATTGGCGTTGTATCTACGCCGGTCATCACCGTTTCTCCGCCTTTGGTGATACACCACCACTCCTGCTTGGAGTCGTCCGCTTTCCGTCCATTTACCTCTTTGATGAATAAACCTGTCTGTGTTTCGTCGCCTTTTACAAACTCATCCACCGCTCCGCGAAGATAGGTCGCTTCTGTTTCAATCGTACGAACGAACTCTTGGTCATCGTAAACGATCTTAACAGTCACCGTTTTGTTTCCGCTGTCGGGTTCGGGACGCGTTTGCACGTAGACGATCGCAACCGCCGCGATCACCAACGCCAATACGGCAAAACCAATTACTGCTCCGAGCCATTTCTTTTTTTGCATAAAAAATACACCCTTTCTTTCCGAATCGCGAAAGCGACGCCGACAGAAGGGTGAACAAGAAGGGTAAGCCGTCAAATGACAGCTTGACACTTGTGCCCTCGCTAACACTCGTAGCTTCCTGCACGGCTATATCAGGCAAGTCTTCTGACTCATGGGTCGCACCGTTTCGCCTTCCCGATTACTCAGTGGCATTTTGAAACGACAGTCACCCAAATACAGCGACGGGTTCGTGGGGGATTCGCACCCCTCTTCCTTGTTAGGTCGGTTTTCATACCAAACACCTGACAGCTTACGTAATTCTGTTGTCATTATGACAGGGCTCGAATCCTGTCCACGTTAGTATAGCAACCACGCTTTTTCTTGTCAAGGTTTTTCTTGACAAAACTTTATTTTAATGATACCATATCCCTTGTTAAAGCAACGATGGGAACGGCCTTGCCGATGTTTCCTTTCAGAGAGCGTCCGGTTGCTGAAAAGGACGTAGGAAAACAGCAAGTGCTTACCACCCCTGAGCGCGTTCGGGAACACACGTGAAAGAACGACGGCACGCACCGTTATCGGCGAACAATGAGATCGGGCCAATAAGGTCCGTAAATCAGGGTGGAACCGCGTGGAAGTATTGACCTCGCCCCTATGTTTCTGGGGCGAGGTTTTTGTTTTTGAAAGGAGATATACACATGCTGAAAATCACACTCAAAGGCGGCGACGTGCGCGAGGTGGAAAGTAACACCACCGTTGATGCACTCTGCCGCGACATTTCGATGGGTCTTTACCGTGCCGCTTGTGCAGCACGTATCAACGGTGAAGTGGCCGACCTGCGCACACCGCTTACCGAAGACTGCACATTGGAGATTTTAACATTTGATGATATTGATGGCAAAAAGGCGTATTGGCACACAACTTCGCACGTGATGGCGCAAGCCATCAAGCGCTTGTTCCCCGACGTCAAACTGGCAATCGGCCCGTCAATTGATTCCGGTTTTTATTACGATTTCGATCATACCGGCGGTTTCTCTCCGGATGATTTAACAGCCATCGAAGGCGAAATTAAGAAAATCATCAAAGAAGCCCTGCCGATTGAGCGTTTTACTTTGTCGCGTGATGAAGCGCTCGCTCTTATGAAAGATGAACCATATAAGGTGGAATTGATTGAAGGGTTACCGAAAGATAGCGAGATCTCTTTCTATCGTCAAGGCGATTTTACCGACCTGTGTGCCGGCCCGCATTTACCGGATACCGGTCGTTTAAAAGCGGTGAAACTTCTCAGTGCAACAGGCGCTTACTGGCGTGGCGATTCTAAAAACAAGATGTTACAACGCATCTACGGTATTTCATTCCCGAAGGCCGCGGAACTCGAAGAACACTTAAACCGCTTGGAAGAAGCAAAAAAACGTGATCACAATAAGCTTGGTCGTGAACTGGAACTCTTCACGACAGTAGATGTCATCGGTCAAGGTTTACCGATCTTGTTACCGAAAGGCGCACGTGTGGTACAGCTTTTACAGCGTTGGATCGAAGACGAAGAGCAAAAGCGCGGCTATCTGCTTACCAAAACGCCGTTGATGGCCAAAAGCGACCTCTATAAAATTTCCGGTCACTGGGATCATTATCGCGACGGTATGTTCGTGCTTGGCGATCCGTCCGACGAATCCAAAGAATGTTTGGCCATGCGCCCAATGACCTGTCCGTTCCAGTATCAAGTATTTCTTAACCGCGCTCGTTCTTATCGTGACTTGCCCATGCGCCTCGGCGAGACCTCTACCCTCTTCCGCAACGAAGACAGTGGCGAAATGCACGGTCTTATCCGTGTCCGTCAGTTCACCATTTCCGAGGGCCATTTAATTCTGCGTCCCGATCAATTGGAAGAAGAGTTTAAAGGTTGTCTGGAACTTGCCAAACACGTACTTGAGACTGTTGGCATGTGGGAGGATTGTACCTTCCGCTTCTCACAATGGGATCCCAACAATAAAGAAAAATATATTGGCACTACCGAGCAATGGGAAGAAGCCCAAGGCGTCATGAGCAAGATTTTGGACGATCTTGGTTTAGATTATACAATCGGTATTGATGAAGCCGCCTTCTATGGCCCTAAATTAGATATACAGTACCGTAATGTTTTCGGCAAAGAAGATACCATCGTCACCATTCAAGTTGACCAATTGCTTGCGGAACAATTTGGTATGGAATACACCGATCAAAACGGCCAAAAAGTGCGCCCTTACATCATCCATCGCACCAGTTTGGGCTGCTACGAACGTACTTTGGCATATTTGATTGAGAAATATGCCGGCGCTTTCCCGCTGTGGTTAGCACCCGAACAAATCCGTGTGTTACCGCTCTCTGAAAAATTGCTGGATAAGGCAACGGCTATCACCGAACAGCTCAAAACATACGGCCTGCGCGCTGAAACCGATGTGCGTAACGAAAAAATCGGTTACAAGATTCGTGAAGCGCAAATGCAGAAAATCCCGTATATGTTGGTGATAGGTGAACGTGAAGCAGAAGCCGGTTTGGTTTCGGTCCGTTCTCGAAAAGACGGCGATATCGGCACGATGTCGTTAGACGATTTCATCGCTAAAGCTCTCAAAGAAGTAGCGGAAAAAGCCCGCTGATTACCATCCCCTCAGTGTGATACTGAGGGGATTTTTTTATGCGATTTTATGCAGTTGCGCTACCAGTACCGTGATATCGTCAACATTATCTCGTTGCCGCATACGTGCTTGCTCGGCAATTTCATTTGCCAAATCGCTAAGTCGCGTTCCATTTAAGGAAACGTGAGTTTTTATAATACTTTCCACCCATTCCAATCCTTCATTACTCACGCCGTCGCTCATCGTAATCAGCATATCGCCATCAACTAAACGGTCTTCCGTTTTTTCAAAGGATAATTCGCGTAAAATACCAAGCGGTAACGACGATTCTCCAATACGGGCAACCCTCCCTTTGCTGTACAATAAAGATTGGCCGGCCCCTGCCTTCAGTAGTTGAACGTCACCTGTATAAACATTAATATCGACAAGATCCAGCGTGGCTAAGCTTTCATCATCCGATTTAGTGATCAGCGCAGTATTGATCATTTTAAGCATACTGTCATAGCCAAAGCCCGCTCGCAACAACCGTACTGCCATACCGGCCGTCATAGCACTGTCTACAGCCGCTCTGCCCCCGCTCCCCATTCCATCGCTGAGTACAAGGAGTTGACTCCCTTCGCTGTCACGAAATACCTCGTAAGAATCGCCGCACATACCATCACACGCTAATTGCGCTATCCCCACAGAAACGCGATAGGTGCTTTGCTCAGTAAAAGTGATTCTTGTCACACCTGATGCGTACTCCGTGAGAGGCGATGAAAACGGTCGGCCGCACTGTTCGCTGATTTTGCGGCGAAACACTTGCTTATCCTGAGGTTGACATTTACCGTCCAGCAATATTTCAACCGTCATGCGCCCACGATCACTTACGCGACATGATAACGATTGTATTGCTATCTCCTCTTTTTGTAACATCTTCCGTATCCGTTTTTGTGTTTCTAAATCAACCCACTCGGGTTTAGAAATACGTTCGGAGAATTCCTCCAAAAACGTTGCCATACTACTGAACTGATCGTTCACAACCGCGCGCAGATCAGCAAGCCGCTGTGCCGCCGATTCTCTCATTAAGAATTCGCGGTAACCGGCTGTTAGTCGGTCGGCCACTTTTTCTCGGTGTCGACAATGCTTGTCAAGATATCCGCTAAACTCATCCTCGGTAATTGACCCATTTATTTTCAGACTCTGTATAGCGTGATTCAGCGAATCTGCAATTTCGGCATAATGTGAACCGGCACACAACACACGGTGTTTACATGTGTTACACACTTCATCAATAGCACATTGACATACGCCAACAATTTCCGATGAACCGAGCGTGCTGAGCTGTCGGGATACCGTATCAACCACTTCTACGACTTCCGACATCGATTTCGCAGCATAATGTATTCCGGATGCTACCGCCTGTCTGGATGCATACTCCTCCGGCAACCGAATAACACGTAAAAAAACACGTTCAATGCTTGTTTCAACCGAAACGGGAACAACTATGAACAGAAGACCTGCCGCCACCGCTTCGTACAATCCGATAACGACGGTAATCTCATTCACGGATAACACAGTTGTTAACCCCACACATATGACATATAGCAAGGCCGACAGCCATTTACCTCGCTGCGAAAAAACGGTTGACAGTAATCCGGCAACGGCAAACGCCGGCGACAAATAGGCCATACTTGGCGTAGCTAACAAAACAGCCAGTCCCATTAAAATGCCGACCATCATACCACCTGAAATTCGCGATGACAATCGAGAAGCAAGCAGGATCATAATTCCGCACAAAATACGACCGGGCGATATGCCAGAAAATTCGATGGCCAGTAGTGCTATCATCGAAACAGAAATCAGTATTACCGCGCTGATCTGTCCCTGCTCGCTAAGCGGTTCATCGCCAAGCTGTTCTATTTCTCGAAAAAAGTATGCCGTAAAATATGCAAATCCTGCCGCCAATACACTCTCGCAAAGAATAATTAACACATCGCTGAAAGTCGGACGGCTGCTCATAACCAAAGCGCTGCCGGTAACCAATATGGACACAAACGCAACTGCCGCCGCAAACAACAACGACCGACTGATATGCCGAAATCCACTAATTGACCAGCGAATACCTGCTACCACCACTAACGCCGCCATATACCGTAAGGAAGTGGTCATACCTTGTAATAAATATCCTATTAACGCACAAGCAAAAACCAGCGCTGTAGAAGGCCCTGATACCGCTGCTGCCAACGCAACACCAAATGGTTCCATGCCATCGTATACCGACGCTTGCGGCATCAATAACCCCAGTAAAATTCCAAATGCCATTTGTGTCAACATACGTAAAACGCCGTTGTTCACCCGCAGACGCCATCGTTGTATACCATGATTTGTGTTCTTCATTCTCTCACACCACCATATCTTGATGTTGTTATTATACAAAACAACAGATGGTATTCGGTGTCACATATCGTCAGCGAAATAAAAAAGGTTTTCGCGATAAATAGCAAAAGCCTGTCCCCTTTGTCGTGACGAGGTCTATTCTCGTGGACAACCGCATATAGTTGGGAGAAAAGGAGTGGACAGCATGTCGGATGAATACCGCAACGGACTAAACGACAACGAAGTTATCGCTTCTCGCAACGCTCATGGAAGTAACCGTTTGTCGCAAAAAAAGCGTCAAGGATTTTGGCGGCAATATTTAAGCAATTTCGGCGATCCCATCATTAAAGTGTTGTTAATATCCTTGGCGCTCAATTTGTTGTTCTTGTTTCGCAATCAGGATTGGTTCGAATCAATCGGAATTGCCGTTGCTGTTTTTTTAGCAACCTTCGTTTCCACAATTTCCGAATACGGAAGTGAATCGGCCTTCGAAAAATTACAAGAGGAAGCCGCCGGTGTTACGTGTCGTGTATATCGTAATAGAAAATTGTGTGCGATACCAATTGAAGAACTTGTCGTTGGTGACATGGTTGAACTACAAAGCGGCGAATGCGTACCGGCAGACGGCGTTATGATTCGTGGTACCATCCGTGTTGATCTTTCGGCTTTAAACGGCGAAAGTGTTGAAATGCGTAAAAACGTTAACGATGAAGTATTGCGCGGAAGTGTTGTTTGTTTCGGCAGCGGTGTCATAACGATACCCCGTGTTGGCGACAAAACCGTTTACGGTCAGGTGGC
>JAZOQQ010000081.1:0-5225 GCA_045656165.1 Acutalibacteraceae bacterium | reverse complement strand
TTAGAGCTGTTCGTTAGCTCTCTTGACGCACTAGCGTCTTTTCTTTGTCAATCTCTCAATTGACCGGATTCTTTGAATCTTAATTAACGGGTAGTGTGTTCTTTCTCTCGTTTGCATTGTTTAATTTTCAAGGTCCTTTGCACCGACGCCCTATTTTTAGGGGTCAGTTTTTACAATATACCATCATTTGATGGGATTGTCAACACTTTTTTAAGAATTTTTTAAAATTTATCGCTTAAGCATATGCTTGACACCGGCCAACAAATCTTTGCAGCAAACAGTGGCAATTAAGATAAAGGCCACGCCTTCCCACAGCCACCAAAGCGGCAGTTCGCACAGCATAATGACGGTCTGCGCCAACACGATAGCGGAACAAACAATCAAGCGTGTAAAATTCCAATCAATGCGGATATAGCGGCGCGTGTCAATCAGCCGTACAACAAACACCACCAAGTAGCACACCAGTGTGGCGGCTGCGGCGCCGTTGACACCATACAACGGGATCCACCACAAATTTAATCCGATATTGATAACGGCGCTCAACATGGCGGTGAGAAGCGAACGAATACTCTTCTTCTCTACCATATAAATACTGCCGAGGAAATTGACAAGACACGTGAATACGACCGTGATGGTCAGCAACGGAATATACCGCCACGCTTCATAATATTCGGCGGCGAACAAAATATGAGGTACGAAGCGCGTCACCAAGATGACACCCGAAGCCAGCACGAACAAGAACGCACTATACAGCGACGTGATCTTGGTGTAAAAGCGGTTTCTCCCCTCTTCTTCGGTGATGGCTGAAATCTGCCAAGCATCCATGAAGATGCCCGACACCAAGATGACCAGCGACGGAATCTTGTAGGCGGCGGCATACAGACCGGTGTAAGATTCATCCCATACCCAGCTGACAATGTAACGATCGGACACATTGGTGATCCACCAAAGCACCGTGTTAGGAATTAGTGGGATGGAATATTTCAGCATAGAACGCAGCACCGCGAAATCCAGCGATTTGAAGTTGACGTAGCGATGCAACTTGGCCGTAAACATCAAGAAGATGACCGACAAAATATCAGAACAGATAATTGAGAACATGTAGCCGACGATGCCAAACTCAAAAACGACCAAGAACAGAATATTAAATCCAATGGTCGTCAGAGTGCTGAGAATACCATCCACCGCAAACAGTTTTACCCGATTTTGTGCGCGGACAAATTGCGCACACAGCGCACGGAGCGACGACGTGAACACAAAAATACACAACAACCACACATAATCGGTGATCAGCGGAATAAAACCGAGCAAAGGAGCAGCAAGCAATAAAACAACGATGCCTAACAATATCGACACAAGCCCTGTGGTGAAGACATCACTTTTGCGTACCCCTTTATCCAACCCAAAACGCACGACAGCGTTGGTAATGCCGAGCGTAATGAGCGGAAACAACAAGTTACCGCTTTGTTGCAACATATCGGTAATACCATATTGTCCTTGCGTAAGCACCTCGGTATACAAACGTGTCAGGAAGAAAGACAGCAACTTGGAACTAAACGTACCGATAGCAAAAATCAGCGTATTGGAAAATAGACGTTTATATTTATCCACAGGTTCTTCCCTCCTATCTTCTATCCTTAATAGAATAGCGATATTTTAACCGAATGTCAAGTAGCGATACTTGCGCTTTAATAAAATGTATGGTACACTTGTAGCATTCTGTGCTTGAAAGAGGTCGTATCATGTCATCTTCCGCCAAATACATCCGTGGTTTACTTTGCCCGCTTCTCGCTGCCTTTATTTGGGGCTCGGCTTTCGTGGCGCAAGACGTTGCCGCAACTGACTTAGGCCCATTCACCGTGAACGCCGTTCGTTCGTGGATCGGCGCCTTCGCCTTATTTTTGGCATCTTTTTTATTACGAAAGAAAACCATAATCCCTGCCGAGAATCGCTCTGCTTATAAAAAGCAACTGCTATGGGGCGGCTTGGGGTGCGGTATTTTGCTGACCGTTGCCGCCAACCTGCAACAAGCGGGCATTGGCGAAACCGATCCCGGCAAAGCAGGATTTATCACCTCGTTATATGTCGTCTTGGTTCCCATCCTCGGCATTTTCGTTAAACGTCGCGCGCCGCTGACCGTGTGGTTCGGTGTTGCCTTTTCGCTGGTGGGATTATATTTTCTGTGCCTTACCGATTCCATGAGCATTGCGCCGAGTGATACCTTGATTCTGTTATGTGCTTTCTTCTTTTCACTCCAGATACTACTGGTGGATCGTCTGTCACTTCTCAACGGTATGCACTTATGCTGTGCCCAGTTGTTTGTAGTTGCTGTTACCAGCACAATTCTGATGTTCGTTTTTGAGCAACCGTCTTTCGAGTTGATCACAAAGCACTGGTTCCCGCTTATCTACGTTGGTGTCTTCTCCAGTGCCATCGCCTACACTTTGCAAATTGTATCGCAAAAAGGCAGTAACCCAACTGTTGTCAGCTTACTGTTGTGCTTAGAATCGGTCTTTGCCGTGCTGACCGGTTGGGTCATTCAGGGCGACCTGCTTTCACCGCGTGAAATTCTCGGCTGTTGCCTCATGTTCGGTGCCGTGGTGCTTGCCAGCATCCCCCGCAAAGCAAAAGCAACAGAATAACCAAAAATCCGCTTCTCTTTTGTGCAAAACGGAGAAAGCGGATTTTTTGCGATTTTCCACTTTACTTTGCTAATGTGATGGTGTATAATGAGCACATCACAAAAGAGAGAGGGTCATTTGTCATGAAAAAGTATCTTGCCTTATTCTTAGCTTGTCTGCTGGTTATCACCTGCTTCGCCGGTTGCGGTCAACAGCCCGTCAACAACGACGACGACAAGGGCGAGCCGAATGAGAAAACGATCGTCACCGTGGGTTACACCATTTATGAGCCCATGAACTACGAAGAAAACGGCGAGCTGGTTGGTTTTGACACAGAACTGGCAAAAGCGGTTTTCGAGAAACTTGGCTACCAAGTTGTCTTCAAACTGATCGACTGGGATCAGAAGTACACCGAACTCAACTCCGGTACTATTCAGTGCATCTGGAACGGCTTTACCGCCAACACCGCCGATGATGACGGCGTAGCGCGTGCCGACAAAGTGGATTTCTCCTACAACTACATGGGTAACAAACAGGTTATCGTAGCAAAAGCGGATTTTGCAAAAACCATCACCGATACCAAGAGCTTGTCCGGCAAAGTCGGAGCGGTGGAAAACAGTTCCGCCGGCGACACCTACCTGACCAAAAACCTGACCGGTGCTATCAAAAAGGGTGTTACCTCGCAGTTGGACGCCATGAAAGAACTCAGCATGAACGCTGTTGATTTCGTAGTGGCTGACGAACAGTTGGCGAAAGCATACGTCGGCAAAGGCGACTATGCAGGCCTGGCAATCGTGGAAAACGTATACAGCGATGCTGAGTACTATGCAATCGGCTTTAAAAAAGGTTCCGACCTGACCGCGAAAGTCAACGGTGCTTTGGAAGAGTTAGCTGCTGATGGTACCATCGCCGCACTCGCAAAGAAATACAAAGTGGAAAACACCACGATCACCGATTTCTCCGATCAAAAAAAATAAACTGACACAATAACGCAAAAAACTTGCAAGGCACTCAAAGTGCCTTGCAGTTTTTCTGTTTTTTAGAAAAGGACGCGACATGGAATTTTTAACTATCACGCAGGATTTACTGCAAGGTTTCGGTATCACCTGCCTGCTGTTTATCATGACACTCATCTTGGCCATTCCCTTGGGACTCTTATTTGCCTTTTGCTCAATGAGCAAAATCTCGGTTATTAAAGTTCCGACTAAAATCTTCATATGGATTATTCGCGGCATTCCCCTGATGTTGTTTATTTTCGTGATCTACTATCTGCCCAGTTTGTTGGCGGATGGCAACGCATCCCTCAATATCTTTAATACCATCGATCTAAAAATGACAATTGCCGCCGGCAGCAGTGAGTTGTTGTGGCAAGGCCGCTTTTTGGCGGTGCTGATTGCTTTCGTGATTAACTACGCGTGCTATTTTTCGGAAATATTCCGCGGTGGTATTGAAAGCGTTTCACAAGGACAGTATGAAGCGGGCTATGTGCTTGGCATGAGCAAATCCCAGGTGTTTTTCAAAGTGGTGCTCAAACAAGTTGTTAAGCGCATCGTCCCTGCTCTATCGAATGAAATCATCACGTTAGTAAAAGACACGGCGTTGGCAAACGCAATCGCGATACCTGAAATCATCAAGTGCGCCAAGGATATGGCCTCGTCACAAGCACTTATTTGGCCGTTGTTCTACACAGCGGTATTCTATCTGTTGTTCGTCGGTGTGCTGACGGTGGTCTTGAACCGAGTGGAGAAAAAGCTCTCCTACTTTAAAGCGTAAAGGAGAGAACGAGATGGCTTATTTTGAAGTAAAGAACATCTATAAACGATTTGGTAAAACCGAAGTGCTCAAAGGTATCGATTTCACGATGGAAAAAGGTCAAGTGGTTTCCATCATCGGTTCGTCCGGCAGCGGTAAAACGACGCTGTTGAGATGCCTCAACTTTTTGGAGACGGCCGACAACGGCATCTTCACGGTAGACGGCAAAGTATTGTTTGACAGCAACGCCAAACAAGCGCTCACCGATGCACAACTGCGTGAGAACCGTTTACATTTTGGCTTGGTCTTCCAAAACTTCAATCTTTTCCCGCAATACAGTGTGCTCGAAAACGTATGCTTGGCACCGAAATTGCAAGCCAAAGAACGCAAGGACTATAAGGCGCATGCCAAGCAGATCAACGCCGAGATTGAAGAAAAGGCGCTCAAGTTATTAGAGGACGTGGGACTTTCGGCGAAGCGTGATGCGTATCCCTGTGAACTGTCGGGCGGTCAGCAACAGCGTGTTGCGATTGCACGTGCGTTGGCTTTAGATCCCGAAATTTTATTCTTTGACGAACCGACGTCGGCACTCGACCCGGAACTGACCGGCGAGATTTTGAAAGTTATAAAGGATCTGGCACAGAGAAACATCACGATGGTCATCGTCACCCACGAAATGCAATTTGCCGCTGAGGTTTCGGATCACGTAATTTTCATGGACGAGGGTGTCATTGTAGAGCAAGGAACGCCACACGACGTCTTTGTTAATCCGCAAAGCGACCGCACCAAAGCATTCTTGTCCCGCTACAACAACGCATAAGAAAACGCCGTACGGATTTCCGTACGGCGTTT
>JAZOQQ010000080.1:0-3766 GCA_045656165.1 Acutalibacteraceae bacterium | reverse complement strand
GCTCCTTAAACCGCTCGGACACCTCTCCGTATTCGGAACGAAAGTAATCATATCACCTTTTCGTCCGCTTGTCAACAGAAAAGTGCCGTCGGGCAATAAAAATTACAAATAGGACAGCAATTCTAACGGATGATCAATGAGGATATCCGCGCCGGCCGCTTGCAATTCCTCCACGCCACGGAATCCCCACGTTACACCGCACGCGACCATGCCGCTGTTATGACCGGTATAAATGTCCACATTGGAGTCTCCGACAAACAAGGTCGTTTCTGCTATAGCATTCAGATCGGCAAGCGCCAAATCCACTACCTGCGGATGCGGTTTGTGCGGGCGACCTTCTACCCCGCCACCATACACACACGCAAACGGATAATCGCCAAATAAAAGCTGTGCTAATTTGCGCGCCTGCACTTCCGGCTTGTTGGTAACAATACCCAGTTTATAACCACGGCGTACCAGTTCATCCAACAAATCATAAATGCCATCATACGGAGCCGTCTTATCACAGAATTTGCGATCGTAAATCGTCATAAACGTTGCATAGGCCTTTTCGATCTCGTCGGGGGTGGCTTCACCCATCGCCCGCTCTACCAGCTTAAGGCAACCGTTACCGACAAAATGGCGGTAGGTATCCAAAGAATGCACCGGCTGACCGTCTGAACGGCCACGACCACACTCGCTGAGCATGAGTTCGGTCGAATCAGCCAAATCGGCGATCGTATCAATTAACGTACCGTCTAAATCGAACAGAATGGTATCAAAACGTGACATATTTTACCCCTTTTTCATTTTACGAAACCAACGAATTAGGTAAAAGCCGAAGCAAACCACCGCCGCCACACCAACCAGTATCGTAAAGACTGACCAACGCGGATCGGCAAGTTTCAATTTCATCCACAACGAATCCATATACGCCGACACCGACTGCGGTAGCGTTACATACATTTCCGCTTTCGCCAACATTTCTTCGGGCGGATAAAAGTTTTCATTTTCGGCAATTTCGGGATCCAACTCCTCGTGCGCTTTTACCTGAGGTGTGGAATAACCGATGTATTCGGCATTCAACAACGCAATATCGGTACGGCACAGGAAATTGATATACGCTTCCGCTTCACGCTTATGCGGCGAATTAGCCGGCACACACAAAGCATCCACAAACAAGTTAGTACCCGTGGGCGGAACAAAGAAATCAATATCGGGATTTCCCTCTTCTTCGTCCATCATGACAATACCGTCACCGGCATAATATGGTGCGATCCAACCCTCTTCGTTGATCATTTTGTCATAAACCTGATCCATGACGTACTGATGCAAGACCGCTTTTTGCTCACGTAAGGCGTTGTACGCCGCATCCCAATGCGATGGATCGGTGGTGTTCAGCGAAAAACCGCATTTGAGAAGCGCAATCCCAAACGCATCGCGCGGGTTGTCAAACATGAAGATGCGGCCGCTGTATTTTTCACTCCACAACAAATCCCAACCAAGTTTAAGGTCCTCTTCATCGACATACTTCGTATTATAGAAGATACCAACCGTGCCCCATGTGTACGGTACCGAATACAAGTTTTCGGGATCATACGAGGGGTTCAACAGCGACGGATTGATATACGTGGCATTGGGGATGTTATTAAAATCCAGTTTGGCAAGTTTACCTTCGTTAACCAGTTTGCCGATCATGTAATCGGACGGCACAATAATATCATAGGTTGCCGCGCCGGAATCCAACACCGCGTACATGCTCTCGTTATCGGTGAAATTTTTGTAATTCACCTTAATACCGGTCTCTTCGGTAAACAGATCGTTAACCGTCGGGTCAATATATTCGCCCCAGTTATACACATTGAGCGTTACGGAAGGATCGGGTTCGGCAGCGCTGACAGGGACGGCAAATCCCATCAGTAAAAGCACTGTCAAAACGACAGCGAAATACCGTTTCATCATTTGGCCTTACCCCCTTTTTTTGAAGGTTCCGACCGCATTTGCAACACATTCACCAAGACAAGCATCACCAGTACCGCGCCGAACATCAAGGTGGACAACGCGTTGATTTCGGGGGTGACGCGGCGCTTCACCATGGAATAAATGGTGACCGACAAGTTTTGTGCCGAGGCGCCCGAAGTAAACAAACTGATAACGAAATCATCCAGCGACATGGTAAACGCCATCAAAGCGCCCGTAATAATACCCGGCAAAATCTCCGGCACCATTACTTTCAAAAAGGCAGATATGGGAGGACAACCGAGGTCCACCGCCGCTTCGTACAGGTGAGGATTCGCTTGTCTGAGTTTCGGCATTACCTGCAAGATCACGTACGGAATGCAAAACGTAATATGCGAAAGCAACAACGTGGTGTAGCCCGGTTGCAACAAACCCGTCGTACGATAAATAAACACAAACAACAGCATCAACGCAATACCGGTCACGATTTCGGGGTTAACCATCGGGAGATTGTTGACCGCCATCAACACTTTACCTAAACGACGGTTAACGCTGCGAATACCGATCGCTGCCAACGTGCCGATCACGGTGGAAATAATCGTCGCTAAAACCGCCACCGATAACGTCACACCGAGGGCCGCTAAAATCTCTTCATCGCGGAACAGTTCTTCGTACCAACGCAGTGAGAATCCTTCCCAAACCACGCGGCTTTTGGAATCGTTAAACGAGAAGATGATCAGCAC
Organism: Acutalibacteraceae bacterium; assembly: GCA_045656165.1. Lineage (GTDB taxonomy): Bacteria > Bacillota > Clostridia > Oscillospirales > Acutalibacteraceae > RGIG3009. Next base: position 1,085 of record JAZOQQ010000080.1, on the reverse strand, counting down.
GACGATCGGGGCATACAAAAACGCAAAAATCAGCGCGTTATAGACACGGGAGAGTGTTTTCATGCGAGGTCATCCTCCTCTCCCTTATCGACCATACCGGTGATCGCCATACAAATGAGGATCATGACCATCAAAACCAAGGATAACGTGGCACCGATATGATAGTTGGCACCTTGACCGATAAACATAGTTTCAATGGCATCACCGATCATCAAGGTGGTACTGCCGCCGAGCAGTTTCGTGATAACGAAGGTACTGACCGCCGGTACGAACACCATGGTAATACCGCTGAGCATACCCGGAACCGACAACGGCAAGATCACCTTGCGAAAAACCTGAAACACATTCGAACCGAGGTCTTGCGCAGCTTCAATCACGCTGTTGTCGATCTTGGCCATCACCGAATACAACGGCAACACCATAAACGGCAGGAAATTATACACCATACCCAGCACAACCGCCGCGTTGGTGTTGATCAGTTCAACCGATTGCCCTTGCGCCAACAATCCGACGGCACGGAGCAACTGGTTGATAAAACCGTTGTTTTCCAAAATGGACATCCACGCGTAAGTACGCAACAAGAAGTTCATCCACATGGGTAACATAATGATCATGACCATCGTTTGTTGCACGCGGCCTTGCGCACGCGAGATGGTATACGCGAGCGGAAAAGCCAGTACCAAACAAATCACGGTCGAGATCGCGCCTAAGGCGATGGAAATGCCGAACGTACCGGCATAATCCACGATAGATGACAAGTTGGACAGCGTAAAACGGCCTGCGTCGTCGGTAAAGGCAAACCAGAGCACAATACCGAGCGGAATGACCGTGAACAACGCCATCCACACCGCAAACGGTGCGGCCGCCCCTTTCGATTTGATCATGCCTCTGCCTCCGCGGCATCCTCGGTCAGATCGATCTCGGGATTGGCCATTTCGTCAAATTCTTCGGAATACGAGCTATAGTCGCCAAACTCACCCGAATACTCCGATTTCTTCATAATATGAATATCTTCAGGGTTTAAGACGATACCGATCACCGAATCCACAGGATAGTAATCGGTGGTCTGGATCATCCATTTAAAG
>JAZOQQ010000079.1:0-2152 GCA_045656165.1 Acutalibacteraceae bacterium | reverse complement strand
CGCGGGCGTTCGTTTTATGAAAAATCAGAAACTGACCGCTACCAAGAAGCGGAAAGACACACGACGAGATGCCGCCATGTTCACCTGACCGTTTTTGTCATACACAGGTTTGCTGTTGGAATAACCAACCGCTTCCAGCGTATTCGCCAGCACGGAAACATCCGCACCGGTATCCTTGGACAAGCAGTAGTCACGCACGTTGTTCGCACGATCTTCCGACAAATGCAAGCCACCGGCATACGTACTGCCCTGAACCGGCGCAATATGACCCTCTACCAACGTTTTGGTAATAAAGCCCTTGTATTTCTCGGAGAACGCGATCTCGGTATATACCTTGATAAACTTGTTTAAGAAAGTTTTACCGGCTGCCGACAATTCCGCCGAATCGCCGCCGAACAGTACCGAGGAATCCAGCGCGATTTCGCCGGTTTCCTTGTCAACCGAAACCTTGATACCCTCTTTATTGAAAGCGGCTACCAGTTCATCAAACAAGGCGTTTTTCTTCACGTACACTTCTTCGAACTGTTTGTTGGATACGATCAAATACGCTTCCGCGCCGCCTTCGTATTCCGCATACACGTAATACGCAAACGCATCACGCGCGGTGTAACTGTAGTTCTCATAGCCCTCCAGCAACACCTTGCCGGTCATGGTATCCACCAGATCATAACGGTTATTCGCGTTCGGGCGCTTGATCAGCCAGGGCGCAAACGCATAACCTTCCAGGGTGTAATCTTGATCTTTGTGGCAATAGTAGTATCTCTTATCGTTCTTTTCCTGATACGCCACGAAATCGGTCGAGAACACGTCAACGTTCTTGGTACCGTTGGTGGTATACACGATCGCGCCGTCTTTGTTGATGATGGTGTAATCGCCATCGCGGTGCAACATGTAGTTGTTACCAAACACCTTGTCGATCCACAGCGAGGTATACTGACCGTCTACCACGTTTTTACCGCTAAAATCGTAGAGTTTCTCGCCGCAATGAACGAGTTGACCGTAAATGGTGAAATATGTATCAAATTCCGCCGACACGATCTTACCCGTTTTATCCATCACAGCATACACCGTTTTGCCGTCGAGGTATTTCTGTGCCGCGTAATACTCACCATACGAAGAGGTCGGCATAAAACCGGTCAGATCGTAACTGAACAAACGCTCACCGTCCGCCGTTAAGACGTCACCGACTTTGCCTTCCACACCGTAGGTACCGTTCGCAAAAACGCGTGCATTCTCCGGCAAAGCGACACCCTTATGGTTGATCACGTGACGGTTTTCTTCGCGGTCTTCATAGATCAAAATATCGCCGCTGGCCGACACGTACTCTTTGGAAGTACCGGTAACACCGGGCACAATTTCACCTTTGATGATATCGTATACAAACCAAACACCTTCGTAATTGTTGGTGTCCTCACCATCGTAGTAACTGAGCAAATAGTCAGCGCCTTCGCCAACCAGTTGCGTCGCTTTCATGGCCTTGATATACCGATCGCTGAGTATCGTAAAATCCGCATAGCCCATCGGAATGATCATTTTGCCGTTGCCATCCATCAAACCGTAGGAATTCAGACCGGTCATGTCCAAAATGCTCTTCACGCCGATCAGCGACACCTCAAAGTACTTGGCATTGGTGTTGCAATCCACAAAGATCGCGCCGGTATCGCGCAAACCCTCTTTGGACATCACGCCGTATTTCTTGGTCTCGCGGTCTTGATAATACAAGCCGCCGGCCACCACCGTAAAATTATCACGATTGATCGTGCCGACTTTTTCCGCAATAATGTAGCCATCCACTTGCGCGTTTGCTACCACGTCTTTGTTCGGGTTTTCACCGCAACCCGCCGCCAACGACAGCACCAGAACCAGCGCCAGCAACAAAGCCACTACCTGTTTGACTTTCATCCTCATCAACCTTTCCCTCGTTTTAAAAATCACAGCATTTCGCTGTTCACGATTATAACACGTTTGGCATAAAAAGTAAATCCCACTTTTTACCCCATTTGATATTTTACCATACGGACCACGTTGCTGATATTACCGCCGGCCGTCACTTTGGTCGCGGATTCCTTGCTGAGTTTGCGTTGATAGGTATATTCCTTTTGATAATCGGTATAAGACTGCCGATACACCGAAAAACGGAACCACCACCAAC
>JAZOQQ010000078.1:0-2519 GCA_045656165.1 Acutalibacteraceae bacterium | reverse complement strand
CCTTGCACTAATACGGGGATCAACAACACCTCAGCCATTGGATACCGACGGCCGAGCACGTGGAAAATATCCTGAACCGCCGCACCTGTTGATGCGGTAATAACACCAACGCGTTTGGGATAACGCGGCAGCGGACGTTTGCGTGATTCCTCAAACAACCCTTCGGCGGCTAAACGATTTTTCAGTTGCTCATAAGCAACCTGCAACGCACCGGCACCGTCGGGTTGCAGTTCATCAATATACACCTGATACGCGCCGTCTTTTTCATAAAGCGAGACACGAACACGAGCGATAACTTTCATACCGTTTTCGGGAACGAAGCGCAAATTCATGGCTTGCGAGCGGAACATGACGGCTTTGACGACAGCGTTCTCGTCTTTCAGCGACATGTACAAGTGCCCCGAACGGTAGTGATTGACAAAGTTACTGATCTCACCGCTGAGCAACACTTGCCCGAGGTGTGCATCGCTTTCGATCAACGACCGTACATAGCGATTGAGTTGACTGACGGTGATGGCGGTCATGCGAACTCACCTCCACACATCAGCGTGGTCAACACAGCAATACCGACCGCATTATCCGACGAATATTCCGCCGACGCAAACACGCCGTCAAAACGTTCGGTAAGGGATTGGCGCAGTTGGGTGTTGGACATCACACCACCTGCATATACAACCGGCAAATCACCGTGTTCTTGCAATAAGCGCTCGGTCATATGCGCTATTGCCGCCTCAATGCTGAGCAGACAAAACCGCGCTACGTCTTCGCGCGAAGCGCCTTGTTCCAACATACGGCGGCATTGGTTTTCCACCCCCGACAAGTGACAATCGGCGCCGTTTACCGACGGTTTCGGCAAGCGGTGCGGCAAGGTGGATTGTTGTGACAGGTTGTCCAGTAAAGGACCGGCAGGAAACGGCAAGCCCAGCATACCGCCGACACGATCTACCAGTTGACCGGCTTTGAGATCCAACGATCGCGCAACCGGTGTGCAAGAAATCACCGTATCGTGAAGGGCGAACCAACATGGCTTCGGTAGTGCCGCCTGACACGTGGAATGCCAAAAACGGTTTGCGATGCAACGCGATTTTTCGGGCGCCATATAGGGCGGCCATTACGTGGCCTTGTTGATGAGTAAAACGGTAAAGCGGTTTACCGTGAGAGGCCGCGAGCGAACGCGCTGTTCCCTCACCCACCAAGAAACACGGCATGTACGAATCCTTGCTTTCCATGGGGCGCGTGGATACGCCGACCGCGGCGACGGACGAACCGATGGAGGGAAACAACCGCTCCAACAACTCGGGTAATTGCTTAACGTGATGAAAAACGGCGTCGTTTTGACGCAATCCCATTTCACCGTCTTTGACCGGTAAAAGTTGTTTTACTTGCCAAAGCGCCCCCGTCACCGCATCGTATGCGGCGGCGGAGGTCGTGTAATTGCTGGTATCCAGCCCAATATAACAGCCCATGTTAACCCTCAAGACGACGGGCAACACCGCCGAGAACGCCGTTGATAAACGAGGCATCGGCTTCCCCGCCGTACCGCTTGGCAAGCTCGACAGCTTCATTAATGGATACGCTGACGGGAATGGTGTTTTCCCATTTCATTTCATAGATCGCCAAGCGTAAAATGGACAGCGTAACGCGGGATAAACGATCTTTACTCCATTTATGCGAAAACTCCGAAATAGAGGCATCAATCTCTTCGGTATGCAAAACCACACCCTCCGCCAGTGCCAGCGCAAACGGATCATTCACGATTTCGCGCGCTTCCCCCGCATTTTCTAAAATTTCTTCCAGCGGGCTGTCCGAAAAAGTCTTTTCAAACAACAAGACAAATGCCAATTCTCTCGATTCCCGTCGTGTCATACGTATCCTTGCCTTTCGTTATTAAAACTTCATAAACCCTCCGCCCGAACGGCAGAGGGTTTACTGTGACGGCACGTTCCGTGCGCCGCCACCCTTTGTTACGTCTTAAAAAATCAATCCGCTTTTTCCGTGTCTTTCTTTTCTTCCAAGACGATGCCTGCCACGTGAACGTTGACCTTCGTGACAGGGCGGCCGGTCATGGATTGCACTTCCTCTTTGACGACGCGCTGAACCTGACCCGCCACATCGGGAATACGCACACCGGCTTGTAAATTGATATACAGATCAATGATGATCTCGGTTTCGTTATTCACAACGCTAACCGAACGAGTCGCCGCGCTGCCAACCAAGCCACGCAGATCTTTTGTGCGCGGAGCCATGCCCGCAACACCGGGGACCGTCACCGCGGCCGTGGAGGTGATCGTCGCAATTACTTCTTCGGAAATGATGCAGCAACCTTCCGGCATTTGATATCCTTTGTCACCCATGTTGATGACCTCCTTTTGCGTTTATGTGTATATTATATACCATAAAGCGCCCCAAGAGCAACTGTTTTTTACGATTTTACGGTTACAATATTGATATTTTGTGCCGAAATGTCCGATTGAGCGGTAACAATCTGTGAAATTTTAGCGGTATCTTGCACTGTCAGC
>JAZOQQ010000077.1:0-2854 GCA_045656165.1 Acutalibacteraceae bacterium | reverse complement strand
GGCGCTTTTGTGAGAGAAAAACAATAGTTTATATAAAAACGCATCTCGAAAAAAGGCAGAAAAACGCGAAAGAAGACGGAGATTGTCAACGGCACCGGAGTGCTTGTTTTGGATAGGCGTTTTGGACGATATCATGAAGCGTACGGCAAATCTTTTCTTATATCTCGTTAAAAAGGCGCTCAGTATAACTGAGCGCCTTTTTATAAATACCACAGATCTTCTTTGCCGGTTGATACCGCAAAAGCGCCGAGCTTTAAAGCGGTTGTTACCTCTTGTTTGGTTTCAATCAATCCGCCTGCGATCAATGGGATTGATCCACCCGCAAAACGTTCAATGATTTTTCCGATTACACCGGGCATGATTTCAATTACGTCAGGACTGCTGCCGGCCAGCATATCCTCAATGCTGTTAACGCCTTGCGAATCGTAAGCAAAAAAGCGCTGCACGGTGACAAGCCCGCATTCCTTAGCGGCACGAATAGCGGAGGGCTTGGTGCTTAAAATACCGTCTACCCCACAATGTGCTAAGAATTGAACACCACTTTTATCTTTGCTGATTCCTTCCGCCAGATCTAAATGGACAAACACGAACTTCCCCTTGCTATGCGCTTGTTCTACCCGATCGCGAACTGTTAAAATACCGGCGCCGAACAGGAACAAGACTTCACAAGGCGAGTGAAGCGCCTTTTCAAAGTCACGGTCTTTGATGGCGGCGATGATCGGTGTTGCTTCAATACGATCTAAAAGTTCCTGCTTTTTCATGGTGTCCCTCCCCCCCTCGCTTGGTATGCTCTTTACTTGACGGATTTTATCATTTTTTTCGCCAAAAGTCAACCTGAAATACTCTTGACTTTTTCTGTAGAAATGTGTACAATAAATACGAGATGTGAGAGAGCGTACTAATGACCGACAGGCATAGTACGCTCTTTTTGTATCACAATATCTTAACGGGGGTATGAAACATGGCTAAAACAAATATTGTGGATTGGAAAACTATTACGAATTTCGTAATTGACGCCTTTGTCGGTTACGGTATTCCGCGTGAGGATGCAGAAATCTGTGCAGACGTGTTGCTTGAATCGGATAAACGTGGCATTGAATCGCACGGCGTTAACCGCTTCAAACCTGTCTATTTGGATCGTATTAAAGCGGGAATCCAACAACCGATCACCAATTTTGAAATTGTGAAAGAAACGCCAACTACAGCTGTTGTAGACGGTCATCACGGTATGGGTCAGGTTATTGGACACCGTGCAATGACGATGGCAATCAAAAAAGCGAAGGAATACGGTATGGGCATGGTTGTTGTTCGCAATTCGTGCCACTATGGTATTGCCGGCTATTACGCGACAATGGCAAGTAAAGCGGGTTGTATCGGTATGACCGGCACCAATGCACGTCCTTCGGTAGCGCCGACACACGGTGTGGAAGGCATGTTTGGTACTAATCCGTTTACGATTGGCGTTCCTACTGACGAATCATTTGATTTTAACTTTGATGCAGCGACATCTATTACCCAAAATGGTAAAGTGGAATATTATGAGCGCATTGGTGAAGACGTACACCCCGGTACGATTATTGATACCGACGGCAATGCTGTTGAAGGCGATGCGGGCGTTGCACTTAAAAAGATTCGTGGCGGTACGGCTGCGCTTACAACGCTCGGCGGTATTGGCGAAGATCTCGGTGGCTACAAGGGTTACGGCTTTGCTTTGGCTGTGGAGTTCTTGTCTTCTATTCTGCAAGATGGTGCATATGGCAAAGACCTTGATGGTAAAGATGAGAATGGCAACATTCGTCCTTATCAACTCGGCCACTGGTTCATTGCTATTGATACCAACCATTTTATGGGTGAAGAGATTGCTCGTAAAAAGGCCGGCGATATCTGCCGCAGTATGCGCGCATCCAAAAAAGCGCCGAATGCTGACCGTATTTATACAGCCGGTGAAAAAGAGTACGAAATTCGCTTGAATCGTGCGTCGGGCGTGCCGATTAACGAATCGGTACAACGTGAGATTATCGCTATTCGTGATGAGTTGGGACTTAATCAATACACGTTCCCGTGGGAGGTATAAAAATGGATATTCGTCAGGAATCGTTAAAGAAGCATTATGAGTGGGGCGGCAAGATCGAAGTGATTTCCCGCGTAAAAGTAGAAGATAGAATGGATCTTTCTCTTGCTTATACCCCCGGTGTTGCAGAACCGTGTTTAGAGATACAAAAAGATTATAACAAATCCTTTGATCTCACTCGTCGTTCCAATTTGGTGGCGGTCATTACCGACGGCACTGCCGTATTGGGGCTCGGTGATATCGGCCCGGAAGCCGGCATGCCGGTTATGGAAGGAAAATGCGCCCTCTTTAAAGAGTTTGCCGGTGTAGATGCCTTCCCTATTTGCGTACGTTCGAAAGACGTGGACGAGATTGTACGCACCATCTATTTGATCTCCGGCTCATTTGGCGGCATTAACTTGGAAGATATCTCTGCCCCGCGCTGCTTTGAGATTGAAAAACGTCTCAAGGAAATTTGCGATATTCCGATTTTCCACGATGATCAACATGGCACCGCGATCGTGGTTGCAGCTGCCTTGATCAATGCATTAAAGGTGGTCAATAAGAGTGTAGACGCCATCAAAATGGTCATAAACGGCGCAGGCAGTGCCGGAATTGCCATTTGTAAACATCTGTTGAATATGGGCGTTAAACACATCACGATGGTTGACCGTTTTGGTATTATTTGCGAAGGTGATGAATCACTCAACGAAGCCCACAAAGAAATTTCGTTGGTAACTAACCGTGAAAAAATGCGGGGAGCGTTGGCCGATGCCATGAAAGGCGCCGATGTGTTTATTGGTG
>JAZOQQ010000076.1:0-3555 GCA_045656165.1 Acutalibacteraceae bacterium | reverse complement strand
GCCGAGGCGCACATCCTATCGCCGGCCGAATATGTCGGGAACATTATGGAATTGTGTCAGCAACGACGGGGTATTTTCCACGATATGAAATATCTGGATCAGACCCGTGTGGATATTCATTACGAGTTGCCGCTCAACGAGATCGTGTACGATTTCTTTGATGCACTCAAATCCCGCACCAAGGGATACGCCAGTTTTGATTACGAACTCAAAGGGTATCGCAAATCCGAGCTTGTCAAACTGGATATTCTGCTCAACGGTGACGTGGTGGACGCGTTGTCCTTCATTGTATTTGCAGGCAACGCTTACGCGCGTGGCAGACGGTTGTGCGAAAAGTTGCGGGATAACATTCCCCGTCAGTTGTTTGAAGTGCCTATCCAAGCAGCGATCGGCGGTAAGATCATCGCTCGTGAAACGGTACGCGCCATGCGTAAAGATGTGCTCGCGAAATGTTACGGCGGTGACATTACCCGTAAGAAGAAACTGTTGGAGAAGCAAAAAGAAGGCAAGAAACGAATGCGTCAGCTTGGCAGCGTAGAGGTACCGCAAGAGGCCTTTATGGCGGTGCTCAAACTGAGCGATGATGAATAAGAAAGGGAGAAAACATTATGGTAAACGTAAATGCCGGCGAAAAATTCTTAAAAGAGGGCTTAACCTTTGATGACGTTCTGCTGATTCCGGCAGAATCCGACGTGTTGCCTGCCGACGTCAAGCTCAGCACGCAGCTCACCAAAAAGATCACGCTGAATACGCCACTCATGACGGCGGCGATGGATACTGTTACCGAAGCGCGTATGGCAATTGCCATTGCTCGCGAAGGCGGTATCGGCGTTATTCATAAGAATATGGATATTGAAGCGCAGGCCGACCAGGTTGATCGCGTGAAACGTTCTGAAAACGGCGTTATCGTCAATCCGTTTTTTCTGTCGCCCGACCATTTGGTTTCGGATGCTAACGAGTTAATGGGCAAATATCGCATTTCGGGTGTGCCGGTTTGCCGCGATGGTAAGTTGGTGGGTATTCTTACCAACCGTGATATGCGTTTCTTGACAGATTTCTCACAGCGCATCGAAGACGTCATGACCAAGGACAACTTGGTAACGGCGCCTGTGGGCACGACGATGGAGCAAGCACAGGAGATCCTGCGTCAGCATCGTATTGAGAAATTGCCGATCGTGGACGAAAAAGGCATGCTCAAAGGCCTGGTTACCATTAAAGACATTGAAAAAGCCGTGAAATATCCGAATTCCGCGCGTGATGCGGCGGGTCGTTTGCTGTGTGCGGCGGCTATCGGTACGACGGCTAACGTGTTGGAGCGTGCGGCGGAACTTGTCAAAGCACAGGTAGACGTGCTGGTATTGGATTCCGCGCACGGTCATAGCCACAATATTCTCAATTGCATTAAGAAAGTCAAGGCCGCTTTCCCGAACGTGCAGCTCATTGCGGGTAACATTGCGCCTGCCGCTGCGGCGGAAGCAATGATTGACGCGGGCGCTGACGCCGTGAAAGTCGGTATCGGCCCCGGTTCCATTTGCACCACGCGCGTGGTGGCGGGTATCGGCGTTCCGCAGATCACCGCCGTGTACGATGTGGCTTGTGCCGCCGCTAAATACGGTATCCCGGTCATTGCTGACGGCGGTCTGAAATATTCCGGTGACCTTGTCAAAGCAATCGCCGCCGGTGCAAACGTGATGATGGTCGGTTCGCTGGTTGCCGGATGCGAGGAATCGCCCGGTGAGACCGAACTGTATCAAGGCCGTCAATTCAAAGTGTATCGCGGCATGGGTAGTTTGGGGGCTATGGCCAAAGGCAGCAGCGACCGCTATTTCCAAGAAAACAATAAGAAACTTGTTCCCGAAGGCGTCGAAGGCCGTGTGCCGTACAAGGGGCCGTTGTCGGATACGGTGTATCAGTTGATGGGCGGCTTGCGCGCCGGCATGGGCTACTGCGGTTGCCACACGATTCCGGAGCTGCAGGAAAAAGGCCAATTCATTCGCATCACGGGTGCGGGTCTGCGCGAAAGCCATCCGCACGATATTTCCATTACGAAAGAAGCGCCGAACTATTCGACCGGTTCTTGAGTGTGAGTGAATACTCTAAAGAAGGTGTTTTGAATGGCACAGTACAATTTCGTTCCGGTGTTGCTCGGCAGTGACGTGAACGTGTACGGCATGGCCCGTTCGTTCCACGAAGCGTACGGGCTGTGTTCCGTGGCGATCGGTAAAGGTCGCCTTGGTGCAACCTCCAATAGCCGTATCGTGTCGGTGGAAGTGGTAGAACCGCGCATTGAAGAGGATGACGTGTTTTGCAAGACGTTAATTGATTTTGCGGCGCGTTACCCGAAAGACGTTAACTTGTTGCTGGTGCCGTGCGGGGATAACTATACCAAACTGCTTTCGCGCAATCAGGATGCTTTGCGCGACTATTATCGGTTTACGTGTATTGATCCGCAGTTGCTGACGCAACTGAGCATGAAAGAATCGTTTTACATGTTGTGTGAACAACACGGATTCTCGTTTCCGAAATCGGCAACGGTGACGGTCAATAATTATCAAACGGTGGAGTTGCCCTTTGCATTTCCCGTGGTGATTAAGCCGTCTAACAGCGTGGCGTACTGGAACTGCCATTTCCCCCACAAGAAAAAGGTGTTTGTGGCGGAGAATAAAGAGGAGTTTGACAAGATTTTGGCGGCGATTTACGGCTCGTCGTATCAAGATCACTTAATCATCCAAGAATACATTCCGGGCGACGACAGCCACATGCGTGTCATGAATTGCTATTGCGGGAAAGACGGCAAGGTGCGGTTGATCGCGTTGGGTCAAGCGCTGTTGGAGGAACACTCGCCGGAAGGTATTGGCAGTTACGCCGCGATTATTCCGACCGAAGATCGTCAGTTGGCGCGCCAAATGAAAGGATTTTTGGAGGATATCGGCTACAAGGGTTTTGCTAACTTTGACTTTAAACTTGACAGCCGTGACGGTCAGTACAAATTATTTGAGATGAACCCGCGCCAAGGTCGCAGCAGTTTCTTTGTGACGGCGGAGGGGTATAATTTAGCCGAGTATTTGGTGAACGACGTGTTGTTGGACAAACCGCAGGATTGTGTGATTGCCAACGGCGAAACGCTGTGGACCATTATTCCGAAAGCGCTGATTTTTGAATACGTGACCGATCCCGCCTTGAAAAAGACGGCGAAGGATCTTATCCGTCGCGGAAAACTGTGTCAGTCGCTGTATTATAAAAAAGACCGCAACTTAAAGCGGTGGATTTATTTCCAAAAAAACCAAGCCAGTTACTTTAAGAAATACGCACGATATTTCGGCAACAAGGGATTACGCGACTAAGGGGGAAGGACCATGTGCGGCTTTGCCGGTTATTTTGTGAATGGCTACGGCGGTGATCGCCGCGCGGTCATTCAGGCGATGGCGGATCGCATCGTACATCGCGGACCCGACCAAGCGGATTATTATTTGGATGATGATATGGCGTTGGGTTTTCGGCGCCTTTCTATCATCGACTTGGAGGGTGGCAGTCAGCCGATCCAAAACGAAGACG
>JAZOQQ010000075.1:0-2548 GCA_045656165.1 Acutalibacteraceae bacterium | reverse complement strand
AGAACGACATGGCTACGATCCGACTTATCTCCAACGGTAACCACATCTTTAGGCGTAAGACCGATCGTAGAAACGAAATACGCGATCCCTTCCGCCTTGTTAATAGAGTTGGGAAGGATGTCAAAGCAATCGCTGTGGCGGTATACAGCCAGCTCTGTAAGATCCTCAGGGTATAGATCAATAATGGATTGAATATACTCAAAGCAAGCGTCGTCGTAGGGGAAGGGGGTCACCGCCACCTCGTTGGGCTGATACCATATGGGATCCTTACACTCGCTGTCGATGCGATCCTTTAAAAGTCGAAGCTGTTTTCTTGCCAAGTCGCTGTACGGAAAGATCATAAATTCCGCAGGGGGCAGATCCACCCCAAGCTGAAAAACAGCGCCGTTTTCTCCGATCATAATAGGTTTTCTCAATTCCCATTGGCGTAAGATGCCGCAGAGATAATAAGTTGGTTTTCCGGAGCAGAGGGCTATACGATGTCCGGCATTCTCCAACGCCTTCAATTTTTCGATTGTTTCCGGCAAAGCACCTTTCCCAACGGGAGCAAGGGTTCCGTCCAGATCAAATACCAAAAGCTTGTGCATATTGATCACCTCAATTCCACAAAAGTATATCATAACCGAATTATTTTTGTCAAGCGGAATGCTTTAGAAAATTACGCTTTCTTGAAACATGCTTTAAATATCGCTATGGTATTTTTCAACAAAAACGAACGCGCAAAACTGTTATTTTTGGATAATACATTTGCCGCTTTTTTTGTCGCTGAAAAACAGAGAAAAAGACGGCAAAGAATTGGTAAAGAACGATGAACTTTTGTTGACAAACGTCTAATCCAATGATATGATGTTCGCGGTCGGAATAAGTGGTGGAGTCTGTCACCGGTTGATGAAACAAATCGGTTTATCTCGATCGGAAGGCATTTTCTCTGGAAAATTGCTTTGCGCAGAATGAACTCAACCGCGAAAATTCGCGGTTATTATTTTTGTTCGCGTTCGGTGCAGTACACTCGAAACTATATTTCGGAAAAATTTTATTGGAGGGTTATATGGAACCTACTTTGAACATGTTCTACGGCATCTCTATTATCGTTGCCGCAATCGCGTTCTTGTTTGCCGCGTATCTGTACGTTTGGGTAAAGCGTCAGTCTCAGGAAAACAAGAGAATCACCGAAGTCGCCCAGCTGATCCGAGAGGGCGCAAACACCTTTATGAAACGTGAGTACAAGATCCTCGGAGTCTTCGCTCTCGTGATCGCAGTTTTGATCGTTGTATTCCTTCCCACACCCATCTGGTCCAAAGGTGCAGAAATCTGGAAGAACATTGCTATGGCAGTTTCTTACATCTGCGGTACCGTGCTCTCTGCTATCGCAGGTAAGCTTGGTCTGGTGGTTGCCAGCCTTTCCAACGGCAGATCTGCCGAGGCGGCCAAGAAGGGTATCAAACCCGCCTTCCTGATCGGCTTCCGCGGCGGCTCTGTAATGGGTCTGTTGGTTGTAGGTTGTGCAGTATTGGGTGTTTCCGCAGTGCTTCTCGTTGTAAAAGAGGCATCCATCCTTCTCGGTTTTTCCTTTGGTGCAAGCTCTCTGGCTCTGTTTGCGAAAGCAGGCGGCGGCATCTTCACCAAGACCGCCGACGTTGCTGCTGACTTGACCGGTAAGGTTGAGCTGGGAATCGCAGAAGATGACCCCCGTAACCCCGCTGTTATCGCCGATAACGTTGGCGACAACGTAGGTGACGTTGCAGGCATGGGCGCAGACTTGTTTGATTCCAACGTGGCGGCTATGACTTCTGCATTGGTAATTGCGCAGACTTTGACCGGCGGTGTTGTTGAGCATTTGAACGTTATGATGGTTCTTTGCTACGCAGCTCTTGGTCTGCTGGCATCTATCCTGGGTATTGCTACCGCTCGTATCACCAAAAACGGTACTCCCACCAAGGCCCTTAACTCTTCTACTTACGTAACCTCTGCTTTGTTCCTTGCGTTTACCGCCGGTGCCACTGCTCTGTTTGGCTTCTCTTGGCACATTTGGGCTTGCTCTGCAACCGGTTTGATCGTTGGTGTGGTTATCGGTCTTGCAACTGACTACTTTACCGATGACTCTAAGCCCATCGTTAAAAAGTGCGCAGGTGCTTCCAAGAGCGGTCCCGCGTTCACCATCCTTTCCGGCTTCTCCTACGGTTTCTTGTCTGCGCTTCCCGCAATGATCGGTATTGCTGTTTCAGCGCTTGTTTCCTACAAAATCTGCGGCACCGAGGCTCTGATTGCCGAGTACGGCGCTAACTATCCCTTGTTCGGTATTTCTATGGCAGCGGTCGGCATGCTTTCCATCGTTGCAATGATCATTTCTAACGACGCATACGGTCCTATCGTTGACAACGCTCGCGGTCTCGCCGAGATGGGCGACTTGGGCGAAGAAACCATTCGTGTGGCTGATGAGCTTGACTCCGCAGGTAACACCGTAAAGGCAGTTACCAAGGGCTTCTCCATCGGCGCAGCAGGCCTTACCGTTATCTCCTTGCTCGGTACCTTTATGTCCGAAGCAAAC
>JAZOQQ010000074.1:0-4900 GCA_045656165.1 Acutalibacteraceae bacterium | reverse complement strand
CGGTATCGGTGCACAGGCACACCGTCATGGAAGCCGCACGCGACAGTAAACGGTCAAGCACCTGTAACTCCTGTTCGGTGAATCCCTTAAAGGCGTCAACGTAAAGGTGTGCTCCGTCAAACAGCGAACAGGTCGGCAAACGGTCAACAAGTACCGACAAATCGTCTTGCGGGTCACAAAGTGAACTGCCGGCGACCAACGCTTCATACGCTTGCAAGATGAGCGCCGTATCGGCTGTTTTTTGACGGAGCATACCGTCGGGCAACGCGGCGGCGGTATCCGCCAACGCCTTGGGCGTGATGGCACATTGCTTGCATTCGGTTAAAAAATCCAGTATAGAACGCAGAAAGTCGGGACTGTCCACGTGGTGACGGTAGAGCGTCAAGGAATCCGCAACGCTGAGCAGGGCTTGCCGCATGATGAGTAACGATAACGTGGAATCCATGCGCTCGCCGCCGGCACCGCCCAGTTTACGAAAGACGGTTTCTGCCAAGCGTGTAAAACTGAGCACCTGTATGCGTTGTGACAGCACGGGCCCGAATTCGGTAAGCAGGCGGCGTTCGTTTTCAAACGATGCTTGTTCGGGGACTAACAAAACCAAAGGAGCGTCCGCGGTTTCGGCGGCTTGCCGCATGATATCATACAGCGCGGTCGTTTTTCCCGAACCGGAACGACCGATGATCAGTTGTAACATGGGCAAGGCCCCCTTTCGCGGTTATTGCAAGGCGTCCCATTCCTCGTCGGTCAGATCAAACACGTTTTTGATTTGGCGAGTCATGGTGTCTTGGCGATTTTCCAAGAATTTGCGAATATACTTAACTTCACTCTCAAAGCGAGCGGGCGACGGTGAACCGTAGCGGTTTTGCTGACGCGGGATCTCGCTTCGAATCGCATCCGCCATGGTATCCACAATGGGTAACAGCCGTTCGGGATCGAACGTTGTGTTCATCATGTCGGCATACGTTTTGAGAAATTGCTGTTCAAACGCTTCATTTTTCAGTAAAGCGGTGAGTAGCGGGTAATAATAGTTTTGGAAGGTGTTAACACCGCCGTTTTTCAGTTGCAATAAAAACTGATTATCGGCGTAATACGCGGTACAGGCCCAGTCTAAATCAAACAACAGCCAGTTCCATTTGCCGCCGCGCGCATCGCGGTAGCAAGCGACGTTATTGATCATGTCGCCGTTGCCGAAGTACGTTTCTACAATGAAATACCGCATCAGCGAATCGGCGTTGATTTGGGATAACACGTATTGGTAATGTTCTTCTTCACGCAGATCATGTTTTTTCGCGTAATCAATGAGTTCCTTCATGGCGGGATCCAACGGCACACCCCACTCGTAAAGCGCGGGTTGTTTAACCAGTTGCACGTGTTCTTCGGGAATACCCGTATACGCCGATACGTAGGATTCATTGCGTTTTTCACGCAGATAGTACAGACCGTGATACGAACCGTTGATATACAGCGCCACCGGCTGTGCCGACATGGTCAGCAGATCGGTTTGCCCTTTGAGCGCGGTGGCCACGAATTCGTCGCGCATTTTGGCTTTGCTCCAATCGGCGCCGGACGGGCGAAGTAACAGATCGGAGAAGGTGGTGACCGTGGTATCGGCAAAGAACGGATACGTCACCGTTGAGGGGCCCGTGCGCTGTGAAAGTTTGAGCGTAAAGGATTTTTGCGGATCATAGCGACTAAGTCCGCCCGCAATACGCAAAGAACTGTCAAAGGCCAGCACCTTGTTACCGTTTTTATCAAAGTATTCGGCGTGCACCACCGCAGACAGGTTTTCATTGTTAAACTGTGTAAACGCACCGTTACCGCCGAACAAAGCGGCAGGACTACCCGATACGCTGATGGTGGGGATATCGTGACGGTCGGCGGTCAAAAACGTCTGAGTGGCGATATCGCTGGGCAGGTATCCGTCGCGCAGAGCCACGGCGCGCAAAACGGTGTTTTTATGGATCGTGATCGGGTCGCCCGCTGTATAGCGGTGGTTCTTTTCGGACGGTTCAGCACCGGCGGTGGTGTAATAGACCGTGCAATCCGGTGGCACGGTCAGCGTGACGGCAGTATCGTCTTGTACGTAACCGCCGACACGGTTAAAGGTCGGTGTCGGTGCGTAGCCGAGATAGGCCTTGCCGTTGGCTTCGCCGGGAGTGGCCTCGTCAAAATAGACGAGTTTGCTGCGATCGTCGCCATCGCGTCCGGCGGTGATGCCGTCGCGTTGTTTGCCGGTTTCCAAATAATCGCAAAGAATGCCGTCCGGTGTGTAAAGATACACCGTGTCACCGAAACGGCCGAGTGAAAAGGGAGCGCAAGGTGAGATCCCTTCGGGCGATAAGCGGTCACAAAAAACGGTTAGGTAAGCACCCGCTTCCAATACCGTTTCTTCCAACGTCAGACCGGCGTTTTCGGGAGCATCGGTCAGACGATAGCCGGTGAGGTTGAGGGGTTTGTCAGTCGTGTTGTGCAGTTCGATCCAATCGGTTTCGTCAGCCGCCGAAACGGCCGCCACCTCGCTGAACATGACACCGGTATAGCATGCCTCGCGCAACGCTTCCACGCTGTTGGCGGCGATTCCGCTGTTGGCAGCGGCGGGTGTGGGTTTGGCGAACCATTGCAGGTAATCCGTATCGGCCTTGCGACCAAAGGATACGTTTTCGGGCGAGGCGGTGATACCTAACTCGTCCACTACGTTTTTACGGTAACACAAGTACACGGTGTCGCCGTTATCCGACAAACCGAACGGTGCGTAGCCGGCACGCGTTTCTTTGCTGTCACCGCTCAAGAAAATCACGGTGTAGCCGTCTGCCGACAGCGTTAAGTCGGGGAATACGTATTTTTCAGGTTGTTCGGGGTCGTCGGTGAGCGAAAACCCGTCAAGTGAGATCGCGTGATCGGCCGTGTTGTGCAGTTCTAACCAATCGTGGTAAGCACCCTCGGCGTCTGCATAGACCGAGCGGTTATGGGTCATGACTTCGCTTAAACGAATACGTGCGGCGGCGGTGTGTTCAAATCCGCCGAACACCAAAGATAAGCTGAGCAGGAGCGGAATGCCAACCGCGCACAGCGCGATCAGCACAATACGTTTTTGTTTGTCGGTTAATGCTTTCATGTTGCGCTCCCTTCCATTCCGGGGGTCGGATAGCGGCATGCGGCATACGTGCCGTCCGCCGTGTATGCCATGGATACGTCCTGTTCGGTGGCACGATAGGTAACCCCTGAACAAAACAGACCGTCGGCGGTGTACAGCCCCAAATACGAGTCGCCGTCACCAAGGCGGAACGATGTGTGAAGTTCACCGTTCTTTACCGCGTTTTCACCTGAACAAAAGACGACCAAACACTCACCGGCCGCTAATGTGGTGCCGACAGGGAATTGCCATTTGGTGACGTTTTCTTGGTTGTCGGTCAGCGTATAGCCGTCCAACGCAAGGGGCTTGTCCGAAAAATTGTATAACTCGATCCAGTCGTGATAATGTCCATCGGTGTCATACAGTACCGATTTGTTGCGCGACATATATTCGTTAATACGTATCCCGCTGTCCAGACGCACCGATTGTGAGCCGAGCAACATGCCGTTGCGGTTGTCGGCGGCAGGGGTGGGAGAGGCAAACCAGGCAAACTCCTCACCGTTTCTACCATATGAAACACCGGGTACACTTGCGGGGACGGTGACACTGTCCAACAGGTTTCCGTTCGGATCGCTTAAGATCACGGTTTCGCCGTCGGCGCTCAGCGCAAAGGGGAGGGAGTAACGCTCCTCTGCCGTTTTGCCTTTGTCGGCGTATACCACGACGTATTCACCCGCCTTGAGTGTGACGCGCGGGAACATCCATTTGCCGAGTTCCTCCTTGTCGTCGGAGAGGAAACAACCGTCGAGCTTTACGGCGGTATTGCCGGCATTGTACAGTTCGATCCAATCGGATTCACCGCCGGTGGTTTGCACTTCGTTAATATACAATTTGACGCCGTCGCCATTGGGAGCGGTCGCACAACCTGTTAAGGTCAGCGCCGCCAATGCGCTCGCCAAAAGCACACTCAAGAAACGGTGCATAGATACCATTCGCCCCTTTATAACAAAATAGTCTATATTAGTATAACAAATAACGTCGCTCAAATCAACCGTCTTTGAAAGGTTCACAAAAATTTTCAAAAGATGGTTGACAAAGCGATGGGTGGTGGTGTAAAATAAACTCAGCGTAATTTTATAGATGAGGCGCTATGCGCTGAATAGTGAATAGGAGAGAGTATCATGAAAAAGGTTTTATCTATCGTTTCCGCTTGCCTGGTTCTCGCGTGTGTTATGGTCATGGCCGTGGCACCGGTTTCCGCCGCTACTCCCAAAGAGGATATCGTAGCCGCTGCGAAATCTCACGTGCCCGCGAAATACCACGCAGATTTCTTGCCGGCGCTGGAAAACATTTTGGCTCAGGTTGACGTGGATGCTACCCAGGCCGCTGCCGTTATCGCGCACATCGAAGCTGCGAAAGCTGCCGTCTCCGGCGATAAAGGTCCGTCCTTGTCCGAGTACACCCGTGCTGAACAGGCCGCTGTTGTGGCAGAAGCGAAAGCAGCTTGCGCCGTTTTGGGTTTGGATTGCGAGTTCAAGCCGTCCGAAGATCCCGATCACGTGGGTGACGTTGTGTTGGAAGTTACGCAGAACGGTCAGAAGATCGGTGACGTTGACCACGATATTAAGAAAACCAACACCGCTGTTGATTACACCGTGATCATCGCGGGTGCCGCGCTCGCCGTTGTGGCGGCTGTGGCGGCTGTATATGGCAAGAAACTGGTGGCTTCTCGCTGATCGGTTTGATGAAACTGAATGTGAAATCTTTCGGAAAAAGCCCTTGGTTCAAGGGCTTTTTCTTGCTGTTACCCTATCTGTTAGCGGTAGC
>JAZOQQ010000073.1:0-2369 GCA_045656165.1 Acutalibacteraceae bacterium | reverse complement strand
CGGTATATCGTAGGTCGTGTGCTGGGTTTCGGCGGATTTGGTGTGACCTACATCGGCTGGGACGGTAAACTGGAACAGAAAGTGGCGATCAAGGAATATCTGCCGAGTGAATTTTCCACGCGTATGCCGGGGCAGTCACGTGTGACGGTGTTCGGCGGCGGTAAAGAAGAACAGTACCGCGACGGATTGGAGAAGTTCGTGGAAGAAGCCAAACGGTTGGCGAAATTCCAAAATGAGCCGGGTATTGTGAAGATATTTGATGCGTTTTGTGATAACGAAACGGCGTATATCGTCATGGAATATTTAGACGGTGAAACGCTGACCGATCGGCTCAAACGTGAGAAAACCATTGACGAATCGGAAGCGGTAGACATGCTTGTCCCTGTGATGCACTCGTTGCAAGTGGTGCACGATGCGGGGATTTTGCACCGTGATATTGCGCCGGACAACATCTTTTTAACCAAAGCGGGCGAGGTTAAGTTGATTGATTTCGGTGCGTCGCGGTTTGCGACCACGTCGCACAGCCGCAGTTTGACGGTGATCATCAAGCCGGGCTATTCACCGGAAGAACAATACCGTTCGCGCGGCGATCAAGGACCGCACACCGACGTGTATGCGCTGGCGGCAACGCTGTATAAGATGATCACCGGCAAAACGCCGCCGGATGCCATGGAACGTCGTGCCAAAGCGGAAAATCAAAAGAAGGAAATTTTGGAAGAACCGCATAAACTGAACAAGCAGATCTCGCTGAATCGGGAAAACGCGATTTTAAATGCGATGAACATACGCATTGAAGACCGCACGCCCGATATGCTGACGTTTATGCAGGAACTCAATGCCGATCCGCCTGCCAAGCGGCGCTACGGCAAGATCAAAAAGATTGACGTATATGCGTGGCCGCTGTGGCTGAAGATCGTGTTGCCGTCGGTTTTACTGATCATCTTGTCGCTCGGTGTGCTGATGGCGACAGGCGTGATACGCTTTGATTCGCTGTTTTCCGACGACGTGACGGTGCCTGACGGGATCGTGGTCGTGCCTGATGTAGAAGGTATGGAGAAGGATGCGGCGATGACGCTGTTGACCGAAAACGGTTTGTTCCCATCTCCGGAAGGGAACGTGGAATCGCCGTATATTGCGGCAGGCAAGATTGTGTTGCAGACGCCACCCGGCAGTTCGTATTTGGAAGAACACGGGACGGTGGTGTTGACGGTATCCAGCGGTGCGGGCGTTATCGGTGTGAAAGACGGTATCGCGACGGTGCCGTATGTGATTTGGGATACCGAGGAGGACGCGCTGACCAAGCTGCAGCAAGCCGGACTCGGCAAGCCGCAGATCGAGCGTAAGAGCGATGAAAACGTGGCGGCCGGCAAGGTCATCAGCCAAAGCGTGAAAGACGGAACCAAGGTTGACGAGGGGACGGTGATCACGCTGACGGTGTCGACAGGCCCGTCGGTGTTTCAAATGCCGAACGTGGCAGGGAAAAGCGAGGCAAGTGCCAAGCAAACGCTGTCGTCGCGCGGTTTGGCGGTGACGGTGCAGTACGCCAAGGATCAGAGCGTGGCAGAGGGCAACGTGATTCGTCAAAGTATTGCGGCGGGAACCGATGTCAAGCGCGGGGATAAGGTGACCATCACGGTATCCAGCGGTAAGCCGATGGTGACGGTGGCGAACGTGGTGGGCATGAGCCAAGCAAACGCAACAAGCACGCTGAAAAATCAAGGGTTTACCGTGGCGGTGTAGGAGAACTACGACAACAACGTGGCGGCGGGTACGGTCATTCGTCAATCGCCGACAGCGGGCACGTCGCAGGTCAAGGGATCGGACGTGGTGGTGTATGTCAGCAAGGGGGCTTATCCTATCTCCGGTTGGGTGTCGGAATCGGCGGTGCCTGCCGGTGCTCACGTGGTGCAGGAAAAGTGGACGTATACATTGACGGAAACCAAAACGTCGACGGCCACTTCTATGAGCGGCTGGACAAAAACCGGATCCAGTTGGAAAGAGGTCGGATCAAATTATTACTATTACGCTTCTTTCCCAAGCGGATTTGATCGGTCACATTCACTCTATACGAAGTATAACAAGAGTGCGCTAAGCGCTTCGGAGACAGCGACGACCAAGCGTGTCGTATCAAACGGGTCACATTACACGTATATTTACTGGCACTGGAATTACACGGATTGCGGTAACGTCTCCGAGCAAAATCGGTTGATTTCTTCGTCGTACAGTTCTAAATACAATCATTTTGCGGCGTTTGAAACCACTACGTCATACGGACACACAGACCGTAACGGTACGACGGATAACAGCGTGTATTACTGCGATCGCAACGTGGAGTGGGATATCAGTTGGTGGTGGTTCCGTTTTTCGGT
>JAZOQQ010000072.1:0-5472 GCA_045656165.1 Acutalibacteraceae bacterium | reverse complement strand
CGCGATCACCCGGCCGATTCATCGCTTTGAGCACCTTGCCGCTGGCGTGCTGAATCGGGATATCCAGATATTTTGCGATTTTTTCTTGCGACGCCATCACGCTTAACAACTCTTCGGTAATGTGCTCAGGGTAGCAGTATAAAAGACGAATCCAATGCAACCCCTCAATTTCACACAAGCGCTCCAGCAGTTGCGGCAACTTGGATATACCGTCGTTCTCTGCGCCGTACAGCGTGGTATCCTGTGCTACCAGCACCAGTTCCTTTACACCGCTTTTCACCAAGGCACGTGCTTCGTCCACAATGGTATCCATCGAACGGCTGCGTAAGCGACCGCGAATATGAGGAATAGCACAGTAGGTGCAACAGTTGTTACAGCCGTCACCAATACGCAAATACGCAAAAAAGTGCGGTGTCGTCTGTACACGGTCGCCGTCCAATTGCCAACAAGCGAGATCAGGGAATCGTGAGGTCGTGCGGTCAGCAAGCACCTCTTGCACCACTTCCGCGATGTCGGCATTGGCGCCAAGACCCAACACCGCATCGCACTCCGGCAATTCACGGCATAATTCCTCTTGATAGCGTTGTGCCAGGCATCCTGTTACCACGATCTTTTTGATCTGCCCCTCTTTTTTGAGTTGGGCAAATTCTAAAATATTATCAATCGCCTCTTGTTTAGCGTCCTCAATAAACCCGCAAGTGTTGACGATCACAACATCCGCATACCCGGTATCCGCCGTCAATTCAAAACCCGCTTGTTCGAGTTTCGCCAGCATCAACTCGGCGTCCATTTGATTTTTCGGGCATCCGAGCGATACCATTCCGACTTTACTCATAGTCACCCTCCATCCATCGGCGCATCGCGCGACGGATATCTTCACCGGCATAGCCATAACGCGCCATTGCCGCTGCAATACGGTCGGCATCTGCCTGTTCTTTCGGAACAGTATACCGCTTTTTAATTAAAAATTCAAGTGCCAGGTCATCATCTGTTTTTTCAATCGCCTCAACCGCCTGTTCAGCAAGCGTGCGCCCGATTCCCTTTTCTTGTAATTTCTGAATCACGCGGCGGCGCGGATACAACCGTTCACCGCTGTAACGCACAGCCAACCTCTCCGCATACGCGGCATCGTTAACATAACCGAGTTCTTCCATATACGCCGCCGTTTCACGTGCGATTTCTTTGTTTTCGGGTACGTACCGTCCCTTTTCGCGACAAAGTTTTTGCTCCAGTTCCCGCCGCGACAAGTCGCGTTTAGACAGCAAATACACCGCCCTGCTTTTCGCACGGCGGTGATCCGATTCGCTCAGAAGTGTTTCCAGTTCTTCCTGCGACAAAGAGGAACCCGCCGTATAGACGGATTCCTCCCATGTTTTTTTGTCTATCAAAAACTCCTCGCCCGTATCCATGCGGACCGTTACACGGCTTTGACGGGCAGGAGACACGCCGACAACGATCATTCGTCGTCCACCGCAATATCAATGGTGTTGCGCGCGTTATTGGCAGTATACTGTGCCGCCGCGCCGATCGGGATTTCCACCATCGGAGCCGATGGCTCGGCCGCCTCTTCGGCATTTCCGCTGTTGATCGCTTCCAAAACCTTTTGTTCGATCTCGGCAGCAAGCGCGGCATTCGCCACCAACAAATCCCTAATGTTATCGCGACCTTGGCCGAGGCGTTCCTCTTTGTACGAGAACCACGAGCCCGAACGTTGAATAATCTCCAGTTTGATCGCGAGATCCAACAATTCACCCATGCGCGAAATACCTTTGCCGTACAGCACGTCAAATTCCGCCTCTTTGAACGGGGGCGCCACCTTGTTTTTCACCACGCGCACGCGGGTATGCGAACCAATGGGTTCGCCGCCGACTTTGAGCGTTTCGGTACGGCGCACATCCAAACGCACCGAGGCATAGTATTTCAGCGCATTACCGCCGGCAGTGACTTCGGGATTGCCGTACATCACGCCAACTTTCATACGCAGCTGATTAATAAAGATAGCCACACAACCGGCTTTACCGACCGCCGCAGCGAGTTTACGCATTGCCTGCGACATGAGTCGTGCCTGAAGGCCGACGTGTGCATCGCCCATTTCGCCTTCGATCTCCTGACGCGGAACGAGTGCCGCCACCGAGTCAATGACCACCATGTCGATGGCGCCCGAACGAATCAGCGCTTCCGCAATCTCCAACGCCTGCTCACCGGTATCGGGTTGCGACACCAGTAACGAATCCACGTCAACACCGAGCGCTTTGGCGTACACAGGATCCAGCGCATGCTCCACATCAATATACGCCGCTTCGCCGCCCTGCTTTTGTGCCTGCGCTACCGCATGTAAAGCGAGCGTCGTTTTACCGGACGCCTCCGGCCCATAGATTTCCACAATACGGCCACGCGGCAAGCCACCCACGCCCAGTGCCAAATCCAGCGTCAGCGAACCGGTCGGGATAACCTCAACGTTCATATTCGCATTTTCGCCAAGTCGCATGACGGCACCTTTACCGTATGCCTTTTCGATCTGCGACAAAGCCGCTTCCAACGCTTTCTGTTTATTCGTTGTCGGTACGGCAACCGCCGCTTTCTTTTTCACGTCAGCCATGTTGTTTCCTCTCTTTCCCGCACTTTCTGCGGTCGTTGTCCTCATTATATCGCATAATTTTCAAAAAATCAAGAGAAAAACGAACAAATGTTTTAATTTTTTCATCCGATCAACTTTTCCCGCAGGCGTTTGAGGATCGCGCGCTCTTTTCGGGAAACCTGCACTTGCGTCATCCCCAGTTCCTTGGCGGTCACTTGCTGAGTCTGACGTTTAAAGTACCGATACTCGATCAAGGCGCGATCGTCTTCGGATAATTGTGACAATAACTGTCGTAATGCTAACCGATCGGTAATGGATTCTTCGGGCGCCTCTACAGGAATATCCACCTCATCTCCGCTATCCTCATCTCCCGCGCGCGTCAACGATAACGCCGGCAGCGAGGCCCCCAATGCCTCGGCTGCCAATTCGCGCTCGATGCCGAGCGCCGCGGCTAATTCACTCACACTCGGCTCGCGCCCTTCCCGTAAACAAAACCTATCTCGTTCGCGCGACACCTTCATGGCAAGTTCTTTTAGGGAACGACTGACCTTAACGGTGCCTCCGTCACGAAACAAGCGACGTATTTCGCCCAAGATCACCGGCACGGCATAGGTAGAAAATTTCAGCCCGCGGCTTTCGTCAAAGCCGTCTACGGCTTTGACGAGTCCCATGCTTCCCGCTTGGAACAAGTCGTCGTATTCCACGCCCCGTCCGACAAAGCGTCGCGCGCACGTATGTACTAAACCAATGTTATTACAGATTTTCTCTTCGCGTTCACTCACGCCGTTTTCGCCTGCCGTTCTTTTACGGCTATGTATTTTTCCATCGTTACCACCGTTCCGCGCCCTGCTTTAGACGACACACGCAAGCGATCGGTGAAACTTTCCATAACCGAGAAACCAAGGCCTGAACGGTCGTCACCGCCTGTCGTAAACAACGGTTCCATCGCCTGCTCCACGTCGGGAATGCCGCATCCGCGGTCACGTATCTTGATGACTGTGCGACCGTCGGCATACAGTTTCATATGAATGGTCACCATCCCGATCGTATCGCGGTAAGCGTGTACGATACAGTTGGTGACCGCTTCGGATACTGCGGTACGCAAATCCGCCAGTTCATCCACAGCCGGATCCAGTTGCGCCAAAAACGACGCCACCGCCGCACGTGCAAACCCTTCGTTCGCTGAACGGCTGGGAAAAGTCAGTTTCATTTCATTGATCGGTTTTCTCATCTTGGATGTACCTCCTGTTTATCAGTTGTGTCCCATACCGGCAAGCGCTCCAACCCCGCCAGTTTCATCACGCGCAGTAAGCGGTCAGAAGCTCCGACCACCCGCAATTGTCCGCCCTTGCTCTGCATCAAACGGTACCGACCCATGATCAGCCCGATTCCTGAGCTGTCCATAAACCCAACGCCTGAAAAATCCAAATGCAGACATTTTGCGTTATAGCGATCAATCGCCGAGTCGATCTGTTCGCGCAACATCCGCGCCGCGTGATGATCCAATTCACCCGTCAACCACACCGTGATTCCTTGCGGTGACGTTTCCATGCGTATAACCATGTGTACTACCTCCCTTTACTCTTCCATCATAACGGCTTGTCCGCGATTTTTTGGGCGAAACACGCCGTCTATCCGTTGTTTTTTCTGTCGTTTTTTCGCGTGACGCCCTCTACTAAATATCAAAATATGGGAATGATTCCTTAAAAAAACACAATATCTTGTGTTTTTGCAGTTGACAAGCCCTGTTTCGTATAGTATGATAGGTGAGCACGCCAAAAGTAAAGGAGGTTAACGCTATGGTATTGGCAGGATTACAAAAAATGACGCTGTTGGACTACCCCGGCAAGGTGGCTTGCACCGTGTTTACACAGGGCTGTAATTTTCGTTGCCCGTTCTGTCACAACAGTGATCTGCTCAGTGGTCCCGCCCCTGAACCTTTGGCGGAAGAGGACCTATTGGCATTCCTGCAAAAACGCCAAGGGCTGTTGGATGCCGTGTGCATCACCGGTGGCGAGCCCACCTTACACCCCGATTTGAGCCCTCTCATTCGTCGCATCAAAGCGCTCGGCTTTTCCGTGAAATTGGACACCAATGGCACACAACCGGCGGTTCTCAAAGGGTTAGTGGCCGAAGGGTTACTGGATTACGTTGCCATGGATGTCAAAAACAGCCCGTCGGCCTACGCACAAACTGTCGGCTGCGACGTAGCACTTGAATCGGTAGAAGAAAGTTTGCGTTTTTTACTGAGCGATGCGGTGGATTACGAACTGCGCACCACGGTGGTGGATGAGTTGCACAGCGAATCTTCCATGCGCGAACTCGGTGAATGGCTCAACCGTCTTTCCCCCACTCCTGCTCGCCGCTTTTTCTTGCAGGAATACGTGGACCGCGACAGCGTGTTGTGCGGTGGTCTGCATGCTCCGTCGGAGGAAAAGTTGGCAACTTTCCAAGCCGTTTTGGCACCGTATGTCAGCGAAATCCATATTCGTGGCAAAAATTGACGAACAGACCACAAGATATTGTGTTTTTTTAAAAATATTTGCCCCAATATGTTGACATTAACCACAAGATATGGTATATTGTGAATGCTCGCCCTTTCGGGCACTATTCCTGTATAATAAAATTGAAATATAAAGAGGAGGACATGACATGTATCAGGTATTAAAACGTGACGGCGGCACTGTTGATTTTGACATTGCGAAGATCAGTTCCGCTATGACCAAGGCCTTCGATGCGTTGGAGAAAAATTATCACCCCACCGTTATCAACATGTTGGCTTTGCAGGTGACTTCGGCATTTGAACCCAAAATTAAAGACGGTGTGATCGCCGTTGAAGATATTCAGGACTGCGTGGAGCAAGTATTGTCGGATGCCGGCTATGCCGACGTGGC
>JAZOQQ010000071.1:0-7566 GCA_045656165.1 Acutalibacteraceae bacterium | reverse complement strand
GCGATAATCATCACAATGGCTTGCATAAAGTCCGAAACGCTTTCTGCCAAAAATCCGCCGAGAATGGTATACAACAATACGAAAACGGCACCGATAATCATCATCCATTTGTAGTCCAAGTTAAACAACGTTGAAAACAATTTGCCGCACGTTACAAAGCAGCTGGATGCGTATACGGCGAAGAACACTAAGATGAACAACGCTGAAATTGTCATAATGACTTTTTTCTTCTCGCGAAAACGATTGGAGAAGAATTCGGGCAACGTGATCGAGTTGTTGGCGCGTACGCTGTAACGGCGCAGGCGCTTGGAAACGATCAACCAGTTCAAATAGGTTCCGACCGCAAGACCGATCGCGGTCCAAGCCGCATCGGCAAGGCCACACCAGTACGCGACACCGGGTAAACCCATTAGCAGCCAGCCGCTCATGTCGGATGCTTCGGCGCTCATGGCGGTGACCCACGGTCCTAACGAACGACCGCCGAGAAAATATTCTTCTGAGTTTTTGTTAGCGCGTTTGGCATACAGCGCGCCGATTAAAATGACGGCAGCCATATACACGATCATAGCTATCAAGATTTGCAAGGTGTTAGCGTCCATGATACCAAACCTTTCCTAAAAATATTCTTCATTATATCATGAAAATGGGTAATGTTCAAGGAAAATCTATTTTTACAAAAAACAGACGGATCGGCACATATCGTGAGGTGATCCGTCTGTTTGTATTGGTTATAAACGTGTACCGCAGGCCGTGCAGAAGGAAGCGCCTTCCTTAGTGGGGACACCGCAGGACGGACAAGTGCGAGAAACGGGAACGGCGTTGCCACACTTAGAACAGAACCGCGCATCCATTGGTAAGGGATTACCGCATTTTGTGCAAAACTTAAAGGTGGTCTGTGGCTGTTGCACGGTAACAGGAGGCGCAACGGTAACAGGTGTTGGTTGTTGCGGAACAGCTGCTGTTCGGACTTGGTTTTCCGGTTTGTCAAAATCATCTACGTTAAATTGAGCGGGACGCGGTATCACCGGTAAGAACGCTTGCATGGCACGGTTAAGATCTTCGGCGTAACGCTCATAACGCGCACCGGCTAACTGCGCAACGCTGAAACGCATGTTGACGGCCGTTCCGGTTCCGTACGGCATAAAATGAAGCGTACATGCGCCACCGTTCATGTTGTATTTGAACGAAAAGTTGACGCCAAACGAAATGCTGAAAAACGGTTCTTGCTTGCAATCGCGTTCAAACGGTTCGTGGGTTGCTGCGTTTAAATATGCTTGATAAACGGTTTGAACCGGCGCCTCTACGTAAAAGCCAACGTCTCTTCTCAATGCAAATTCCCCCGTTAAAGTAATGGTGCGGGCGACAGGACTTGAACCTGCACGCTTGCGCATTGGCTCCTAAGACCAACGTGTCTGCCATTCCACCACGCCCGCATATCAAGGCATAGTGTAACATACTTTTTTTAGAATTGCAAACGATTTCTGTAAAGAAAATGCTTAATAATCATATATAAATATATTGAGGTAAAAACTAACAGTTGTACTTTTCTGCGGAAAGTGTTGCAACGAGCTACAATTTCTGGTATGATAGTAGAAAATGGGGAGGTGGTCGCCGTGAAGCAATTTGCCGCACTGGTGTTGTCTCTTGCCCTTTTGATGCTCACGGCGTGTTCGTATGGCCATGCGCTTTCCCAAAACGAAACGACTGCTTTGGCACCGGCAGGATCGCTCACGACCACCACAACGACTGCGATCGATGAAACAGAAGATACCACTTCTTCCGATACTGACGTTTTAACTTCCGAGATCAGCACGCCGTCCACAAGGACCCCCTCAAAGCCCCCATCTTCTTTGCCAAGCACTACTAAACCTGTTACAACCTCAAAACAGCCGACACAGCCCTCAACCGTGACGTCCGGCGAAATGCGCGGCGCATGGGCTTCCTACATAGAACTGGACGCTTTGTTCAAATCGTGCACAACGGCAGCGGCCGCCAAAAAGGCGATAAACGGTATGCTGGATACCTTGGAGGAGTTCAAGGTAAACACCCTGTTTTTTCACGTTCGCGCTAATAGTGATGCCTATTATAAATCGTCATTGTTCAAGCCGGCGACATCGGTCAGTAAATTGATAAATGCCGGTTTTGATCCCTTATTGTATACCGTGCAGGCAGCGCACTCGCGTGGCATTGAAGTACATGCGTGGATCAATCCGTATAGAGCAGGTAAAAATACGGCTTATCTTGTTAGCGGCATCCCGACGTTTCGAGATGCCGATGGGCGGTATTACTATGTTCCTACTTCTTCAAAATCCCAAAAGTTAATTTTGGACGGCGTACGCGAACTTGTCAATAACTATGCGATTGACGGTGTTCAATACGACGATTACTTTTATCCGTCCGGTGTATTGGGGAATGCGGTAGCAGACTTTGAAAAAACGGATTATCAGCAATCGGGTGGGAACTTATCAATCGCTGATTGGCGTCGCGCGGCGGTGGATTCGTTGATCGCGTCCACGCACAGTATTACCAAAGCCAAAAACCGCGTTTTTGGTGTATCACCTGCTGTTAATGCAAAAAACACGTACGATACGCTGTATGCGAATCCTAAAAAATGGTTGGCACAAAGCGGATATGTTGATTACATTTGTCCACAAATTTATACGGGCTTTGCACATTCCGGAAGCGCTTTTGATAAGATGACGGATACGTGGCTATCTTATCCGCGACATTCTTCCGTTAAACTTTACGTCGGTTTAGCGGTTTATAAGGCTGGTTTGTTGTCCGATGCGTATGCCGGAAACGGTAAAACCGAATGGGCTAACAACAGTGATATTCTGAAACGATCGGTGTTGTATCTGCGATCCAAAAAGATTTCAGGATTCGCGTTTTACAGTTATTCCTACTTGAAACCAAAATCGTCTTCTACTATTGATGTTTCGGTAGCTAAGAAGGAAATGCAAAATCTATTGACCATTTTATAAAAGAGAGGTGAATCCTATGCCCCAACATATAAAAGAACCGCGAGGTGGTATGCCGACGGTTTGGAAGGTCCTTATCATTGTTATGGCCGTGTTATCTTCAGTTACGCTTTTCATTAGTGTATGTACGTTTGGTGGGGTGTGGGATTCCATTGCTCTTTTGTTTTCGGGTGAATCGCCGTCATTGCCGGTCATCGTCCCGTCTGCAACGATGACGGATGCGCCGCAAAGGGATCCGATTTTCAAAAAACCGGATCACATGAAAGGTGTTTATCTAACACCGGGCGTTGATTACTATACTTCTCCAAAAGATTCGGTTCAAGACGTTAAAGATCAAGTTGATTATGCCTTTGAGGCGATGGGGGAATGGCAGTTTAATACGGTGATTTTACCGCTCTGCTTGGAAGATGGTCGCGAAGCTGTGTATCCGACTGAATTGATGCAATCGGTATCATTGTCTGAGGAAGATGGACAGGCCTTTGATCCTATCACCTATATTTTAAAAAAGGCGCGGGAGAAGGGCTTGTATGTGTACGTTGTATTAGATATGCACGTGCAAGACGGCGAGATCTTTGATCCGCGCACAGAAGAGGGCACTGCGCTGACTTTGCGTATTGTGACGGAAATCGTTAAACGCTATCAAGCAGACGGTTTTATACTGGATGGATATACCTTTGATAGTGATGATGTCAAAAAAGAAGAACGTGATTCAGCGATAGCCGCTTTGAATGATTTGACGGTGTCCGTTACAGAGCTTGTGCGCCGGCAAAACCAAGACTTATTTATTGGATTGTCAGCCGGGATTTGGGCACACAAATCGGTAGATGAGCGTGGTTCTGCCACTGCTGAATACCGTGAAGATTATACCGATGGTTGTGCTAATACATTGGAATGGGTGGAGCAAGGTTACTTTGATTTTGTTATGTTGCGCAACAACACTTCCACCAGTCATCCGACCGCCTCGTTTCAAAATGTATTACGTTGGTGGAACTCGGTGGCGCAGTCGCGTTCGTTACCGCTCTACGTGATGCATGATGCAAATCGTGTCGGTTCCTATTTGGCGGGTTGGAAAGCAACCGATCAACTGGCTCAACAGTATCTGTATTGCAAAGATGCTTCAGAGTGGAAAGGCAGCGCTTTTGATTCGCTACACGCCTTGTCAACGGATAAAACGGGTGCGGCTGAAGCGCTTAAGCGTGCCTATGACGGTACATTGGACGAGCAGTATATCTATAAACAACTAACATTAACGTTTCCTACAAAAACTCAATATACGACAACCGAATCAACAGTTACCTTGCAAGGCGGTGGCGACAAGAACTTTCCGCTTACCCTTAACGGAAAAGAGGTGGAACTGACCGAGCACGGTTATTTTTCACTACACCAAACGTTAAAAGTTGGTGTCAACACCTTTACATTTACACATAAAGGAACGACAAAGACTTACAAGATCACCTATAAACAAACCCTGCTTAAGAACATGTCACCGTCAACCGATATGATGGTGGATGGTGGCAGCGCGTTTATCGTTAGTGCCGTAGCGCGCAAAGGATCAACCGTTACCGCGACGTTTAACAAAAAGACGATCACGCTAAAAGCAGGAGCCATCAAAGAAGACGAAGGCGGTAGCGGTCCTTCCGATTTCCAAGAGTATAAAGGCACTTTCACGTTACCTGACGGTAAGGTGGGACAATCGGTAGATCTTGGAACGGTCGCTATGAAAGCCACCTATAACGGTTTATCAGAATCGAAAGTCGGTGGACGTATACGCTTGAATGCCAAGCCGGTTATTACCACTCAGCCGAGCGAAACGCCGGATAGCAGCGGCAATACGCCGAGTGGTGACAATAAGATCGTAACCGTTACGTCTGCTTATGCCGAAACGTTTTCTGGCGGTGATTTGATCGACGATTACTCGCGTCCCTATAATTCGTATTTGCCAAAAGGCACTAAAGACTATTGGGTGAAAACCGTTTACAACGGTAGTTTTTCTTATTATTTGTTAGCGTCCGGCCGCCGTGTTTATTGCAAAGACGCTTCGCTGACAAGTGGTGGTACACTTGCCAAAACCGCTTTAAATAACGGCACCTTAACTATCAGCAGTACACATAGTGTCTTCTCGTTTGATACCGAATGGAAAATTCCGGTATACGTACGTACAAGAGGTCAACGTTATTACTTGGATTCCACAAAAGCGGAACCGAATTACGGCTTGGAGCGGTATTCGCAAACAACGAGTGCCGTTGAAATCACGTTCCATCATCTGACTACCGCTCCGGCGACACCGGATGTTTCTACCAGCCCGTTGTTCAGCTCAGCTAAATGGGTTGCCGAAGAACAGAGTGGTGCATATACCTTACACTTAACCTTGCGTAAAACCGGCGCCTTCTACGGTGTGTCTACTAAATGGAGTAACAATCGGTTGACCATTACGTTCTTAAATCCGGCTAATGTGGCAGGAAATGCGGCTTCCGAGAAACTGAAAGGCGTTCGGATTTTAATTGATCCCGGTCATGGATCGGATAACGATAAGCCGTGGGAAGCACCGTTTAACTTGGATTACGCCAATACGCTCAAATCCAAACTGGAGGCGCTTGGCGCAACCGTCGATATGACCCGAACGGCACACTTGGGTAAAGCAGAGTTATCCCTGCAGTCGCGCGTTAATATTGCACAGAGCAAAGGATATCATTTGGTGATTAGCGTTCATATGAACGGTGCAAATGGTCGAGCTACGGGTGCAACGGTACACTATTATTCCGAGTGTTCGTATACCCCGTCTAAGTACGTATATGATAAGATGCATGCCGTTGAAGTTACCTATGGTGTCGGCACCTCAACAAATGGTACTCCTCGTGCAAGCGGCACTGTCTGGGGAACGCTTTATATGACTCGTTCCATTTTCCATTGCCCCTCTATTTTGCTGGAGTGTGCATTCCTGGATAATGTTCATGACAAAGAAGCGTTGCGTGATCCCATTTATCGGGATAAACTCATGCAAGCAACCACCGATGGAGTGGTACAATACTTTAGCGCTATGTAAACAGTAAAAGAGCGTCGGATTGTATTCCGACGCTCTTTAAAAAAGGTGGTTTTCATTTGAGTTATCAAGAAATTTTTAACGAACGTTTAGGGCCATCCTTTTCGGTTTATACCTACGACACAGTAACCTCCACCAACACGTTGGCCAAAGAAGCGGCGCTTAACGGTGCGCCGGAAGGAACGGTGTTTATTGCCAATGCGCAAACGGCAGGACGCGGGCGAATGGGACGGACTTTCTTCTCTCCAACAGATTCGGGCCTGTATATGAGTTGTGTGTTGCGCCCTTTTGCTGACACGTCTCCCACGTATCTCACAACAGCTGCCGCAGTAGCGGTTGCTATGGCAATTGAGGAAGTTGCTAAAATACCGGCTTCTATTAAATGGGTAAACGATGTGTATTGTCGCGGAAAAAAAGTTTGCGGTATTTTAACGGAAGGTAATTATTCTGCTGATGGACATCTGCAATACGCGGTTTTGGGGATCGGCATTAATGTTTTCCAACCCGTTGACGGTGATTTCCCGAATGAACTTAAAGAGCGTGCAGGGGCTGTTTTTGTTGAAAAAATGCCGTTGTCGTCCAACCTGAAGGAAGAACTGGCAACGACGATTGTGAGGCATTTTTGGGGTTATTATCAAGCGTTGTCTGCCAAGACGTTTTTAGATGCGTATCGCGATAGGGATTGTTTAAGCGGAAAAATCGTCAACATCTTGGATTTGAGTGGTAAGGTAACGGATACGGTAACGGTTGCGGGAATTACCGACGATTTTGGTTTGCGAGTTCGCTTTGAAAACGGCAACGAAACCGTACTCTCGTCGGGAGAAGTCAGTTTACAGCTTGGACAAGAGAGACGGTAACTCTTTTAAATCATCAAATTCAAAATCCGGTTTCGCCGGGATGTTCGCTGTTTGACCGGATGGGTTGAACCAACAAGTACGAACATTCACAGCGTTTCCACCACGAATATCGGAACTCAGGCTGTCACCGACGATGACGGCCTTTTCTTTTTGAAAATTAGGGATATGCGCAAAACAATGTTCAAAATAGCGCGGATCCGGTTTGTTGAAACCAACATCTTGTGAAATGAAAATATCGCGAAAATAAGGGAGGATTTCTGCGCTTTTCAACCGTCTTCTTTGAATGCGTGCCGTACCATTGGTGATGAGATAAAGATCATACCGCTTGGAAAGTGTTTGAATTGTTTCAAACGCATGCGGTATAAAAATGTGACCGCAACCTAAACGATATTCATATACACGCTGTGCATCTTCTGCTTGTACGGAAATGTTATATTCCTCAAATAACAGGATAAAACGCTGCCGCAAGACTTGTTCGCGCGTAGTTTCGCCACGCTCCAGCATTTCCCATTGCAGACGGTTGATCTCGTGGTAGCGTGCCAAAATTTCTTTTGTTGGCTCCAATCCTAACTCTTGTAACGTTTGACTAAGTGCTAACTTTTCGGACGCCTTGAAATCCAGCAATGTATCGTCTAAATTGAACAAGACGGTTGTTAACATAGGGTCTTAACTCCTTTAGAAGAATGCCCCC
>JAZOQQ010000070.1:0-7092 GCA_045656165.1 Acutalibacteraceae bacterium | reverse complement strand
ACATATCCGCTGTAATGACATCCAGCGGTACGGTGATCTGTGTGCGTTCTTCACGCATTTTCTGACATTGGGTGAGTATCTGTTTGGCGTACTGTTCCATAATGTCCAGATAATCGTCGCTGACAACACTATCTTCATACCGTTCTTGGATATAACAGATAAACGCCTTTTGCTCGCACAGCGTACAAAGAAACGGCGCTGTTTCGTTTGACGGATCCTTTGCAAATACCACCTCCTTATCACCGATCTGCAATGCAGACATCACTTCGTAATTTTGAATCATTCGTTTTTCGTCGCTCATACCGTGTTCACCTCCTTTCCGTAATAGAACCTCACGGTATGTACAAAGCGGTCAAGCACTTATGTTCTTGACCGCCTTTTGAAACATCACTTTTTCTTATTGTGTCGGATTTGAAGCACGATCTTCAGTGCCAAGAATGCCACCAAAATACCGAGCGCAATACAGGCTTTTACAGACATTGTTCATCATCCTTTACTGTCCGTTTCGTTTTTGTTTTCGGCGACGGATCACCAATGCGATACACGCACCGCCCGAAATAAGACCGGCAATCGCCGTCACCATCATCAATGCAGGAAGCACCGCACGACTGTTGTCACCCGTTTTCGGAGAGTCCACTGTCGGGATGATGGTGTTGGTGATATCAAAGCCATCGATCGTCGAGGTGTAATGCTTCACGGGTTTTTCCATCACCGTGTAAGTGACTTTCTTGCCCGCCTTATAAACGGGAAGATCGACGAACTCATAGTGCCATACATTAGGTGACTCTGCATCGGTCATTGTCACCTCGGCGGTGTCGATTTCCTCGCCGTCCGCGCACAAGGTGAGCATCACCGCTTCGGGACGAAGCTCGGCAGCATTACTGCCGTCATTCCAGATCTTGCGACCGCTGATGGTGATCGTTTCGATTTCGTGCGTGTTCGTCAGATTGAAGCCATCAATGATCTTGGTATATCCTTCAACCGCATCCTCGTCGATCGTCCACTTGATTTCAACACCGCCGTCGCGGTACTTATCGAGTCCCGTCCACGAGTATTTCCATTCATCCTCGGCGGTTACGGTCTTGGCATCGTATTCGGTACCGTCGCGATAGAGGCGAACCGTAATTTGATCGGGGCGGAGTCCGTCACGGTCATTATCATCCACCCACGTTTTGAAGCCTGCCACATCGGTGGTAGCCGTTTCGTGCGTGTTGATAATATTGGTGCCGTCGTAAGTGGTGGTGTACCCCTCGACCGCATCCTCGGTAATCGTCCATTCAATCTTCACACCGCCATCGCGGTACACATCAAGATCGGTAAACAGATACGCCCACATGCCGTCCATATCCGTGACTTCTTGTGTGAGGAATTCTTCGCCGTCACGGTAAAGGCGCACGGTAATCTTCTCGGGACGCACACCGTCTTGGTTATTGTTATCGTTCCATGTTTTGGTGCCGCCGATCTCGGTTTTGGCGGGAGCGTGCGTGTTCACGATGTTGTAGCCTTCATAGGATGTCACATATTCGGGCACCGCATCTTCGACCACCGTCCACACGATTTCCTCGCCGCCGTCGCGGTATTTATCCAGTCCCGACCACGCATACTTCCATTCGTTTTCAGCAGTCACGGTTTTGACATCGTATTCTTCACCGTCACGCATCAGACGAACCGTGATCTGTTCGGGACGGACACCGTCTTGGTTGCCGTTGTCATCCCATCGTTTTTGACCGCTGACCTCCACGGTTTGCGGTGTATAGTGGTTGGTGATGTTAAAGCCGTCATATGTCGGGGTATACCCCTCGACGGGATCTTCTTTCACCGTCCATTCGACCAGCAAACCGCCTTGCTCGTATTTATCAAGATCTGTCCATTCATACTGCCACGCATAGCGCGCGTGTACGGTTTGAGAACTGTATTCCACACCGTTGCGGTACAGACGAACCGTAATACTATCGGGACGGATGCCGTCCTGATTGTTACGGTCATCCCATGTCTTTTCACCACGCACAAAGGTCTTTTCGGTGATATGGGTGTTGGTGATATTGAACCCGTCATAGGTGGTGGCGTATTCGGGAACAGCATCTTCCGCAATCGAATACACGATCTCTACACCGCCGTCACGATATTTATCAAGGTTTGTAAACGCATAGCGCCATTCACCTTTGGACGGTTTCACCACTTGGCTGTCAATCTCTTTTCCATCGGCATACAGACGAACGGTGATACTCTCGGGACGATACCCGTCTTGGTTATCGTTATCCACCCATGTTTTTGTACCGCTGACTTGTGTTTTTTCGGGAATGTGGGTGTTGATGACATCGAAGCCGTCATACGAGGTTTCGTATCCCGGGATGGGATCTTCTTTGATCTCATATTTGATTTCGATGCCACCGTCGCGATATTTCGGCAGGTTGGTGAATTCATATTCCCAGCCGTCTTTCGCGGTCACTTTCTTGCTGTCGATTTCCTTGCCATCGGCATACAGACGGATCGTGATACTGTCGGGACGGATGCCGTCTTGGTCGCCGTTATCATCCCACGTTTTGGTGGTGAAGGTTTTGACAACACCTGTTTGATGGGTATTGATAA
This sequence comes from Acutalibacteraceae bacterium, assembly GCA_045656165.1. Lineage (GTDB taxonomy): Bacteria > Bacillota > Clostridia > Oscillospirales > Acutalibacteraceae > RGIG3009. The sequence continues at coordinate 4,503 of JAZOQQ010000070.1, read as the reverse complement.
TGGTAAAGCCGTTGTAAGAGGTTTCATACTTCGGGACAGCATTTTCGCTGATGGTGTATTTAATTTTCGTGCCGCTGTCGTTGTATTCGGGCAGATTGGAAAACGTGTATTTCCAACCGTCTGCGGCAGTGATCGCTTGTGACTTATACAGTGTGCCGTCTGCCAGCAAGTTGACGGTGATTTTGGAAGGACGAACGCCGTCGCGGTCATTATCGTCCACCCAAGTCTTTGTCACCGTGATGCTGGTTTTCGGTGCATCACCGGTCTTGATCGACATATATCCTGCCATCGGGTCGGGAACCGATGATGCAACAACCGCTTGTGACGTATCGCCGTTTTCGAGGTTGCCGCCGTAAATGAGCATCGACGGACTGGTCGAGGTGCTGAAACCGTGGTTTTTATTGATACGCGAACTCGCAAGCGCATTGGTGATCGGCTTGGTTGTCCAAAGCGTGAGGTTATTGCCGCTTTTGGAAACGTTGACATAATCGGGAAACACGCCTGTCGTATTCATCTTCGACAACAAGCCTTTGGAATCCGTCACCGTCGCTTGATAGCGCTTGTTGGTAGCATTCCAATTCAAGGTAATCGGTTTGGAGGTAGCCGTTGTCTTGGAGGAATACATAAAACTCGGAATATCGTCAAACTCTTTATACGCATTGACAAACGCGACATAGCGCTGGTTATAATACGTTTCCTGATCGAGTGTGGCGAAGTTGGCAAAGCTGCTTTGAAGTGTCGTTTTCAACGCTTCGCCCGTGATCGGATCACGAATGCCGCAGATAATTTCCCACAGCACAATCTGCGCGATAGCATGCACATCGGCATCTTTCGTGGGGTTCATGTGGTCGGCAAGAGCGACCACACGATAGATACCTGTCACGATCTTTTGATGCTTGGGATCGGACGAGTTCTTGAGCGCCGTCCAATACTTGTTGGCTTTGGATGAATCAATGGTCGAGTCAATCGTAAGACCTGCACCCGGCTCAATACAATAGCATTGTTTACTACCGCTATCGAGCGTGAAGTGCATGATGTGCTCGTCCTTTTCCTTTACGACCACCGATGCGGTGTTTACCGTACCGTCGCTCTTAAATGGCGGCGTGAGTTTCACATCCTTCAACGCATAAATTGCCGATCGTGTACACGCGGGCGATTGCGGTGCCGCTAACACGATTGACGGTGCGTAGCTCATCAGCAAGGCGAAAATCAACACCAAGCTGACAAGCACTTTCAGACTTTTCTTCATGTCAGAATCAATCCTTTCTTGATTTGGTGGTATATATAAAAACGCCGTTTCAAGCAATTCCCGACTTGCTTAAAACAGCGTTGAATGGGTAACAAAAAAGGGCAACCGTTTTCGATTGCCCTTTGCGATACGCGATATTCAGTTGTGATCAGTGGAGAATGTACAGCCAGCCGTAAGTACCGTCATACTCACTCGGATGATACTCCGCAACAGCTCGCATTGGATCTCCTGCCTGCAAGCCGCGCCATGCGATGGTGTTATCGATGTGCGAACGGATCCGCGCTTTCATCGCTTCGTAGGTGTCACCTTCGTCCCACGTCATCGGCGGCAAAAACGCCGCATTGCTCGGTGTTGCCGAGTAGTCGATCTCCATACCGAGGCTTTGCAGATACGCATTGGCATAACTTTCGGCTTCGCTGATCGTCATCGTGCGCGGAGCAGCCGTTGTGGTTGTGGTCGGTTTGGTGGTTGTCCGTGTAGTGGTTGTAGTTCTCACGGTTGTTTTTGTTGTGGTCGGTTTCGCCGTCGTCGGCTTGACCGTTGTACGCGTAGTAGTCGGTACCTTTGTGGTTGTTTTCGTTGTCGGCACCGTGACGGTTGTTTGCGTGGTCTTTTTGGTGGTACGCGTTGTCACCGTGGTTGCCGCTGTGGTTTTCTTGGTTGTCACCGCTTCCGACTTCGTGGTGGCGTTGGTGGTTTTTGCCGCCGTTTTCGACGATGTGGTTTCGGTCGATGGTTTCGTTGGTTGCTTCGTGGTATCCGTCACACTTGTGGTGACAGCCGTGATTTCGGTTGTGAAAACCGTGCTGTTCTCAGCTGAAAAAAAGGTGGTTGTGGATAACGCCACGTCGTCTGTGGGATCCATGATCAATGTCGGATTGTCGGAGTTCGGTTTCGGTGTATTCGGTGCGGGTTTCGGTGAGCAAGAACAACACGTCACCGCCAGCATCAGCACGAGTATCGTGATAAGCAGTTTTTTCATTCGGTTCGCCTCCTCTGTGGAAAATTGTACGCCTTGTGTGCCAATTTGGCAAGGATGTCCGCCTTCTAATATTATCTTTTTCAGGTAGTAACAGGTAGTTATTGAGGGGGAGAGGTGTGGAGAGGGGGAACAACGAAAACGCCGCAGTTCCCCGCATTTTCGCTGTTTTTGGGTAGACCACTCCCTTGTTAGTGGTTATCGGTTTTGTTCTCGCTGTCGCTTCCGATACAGCTCGAGCGCTTTCACAATCGTATCCTCAATGTTCTGCGCAGGCGTCCCCGGCTTGAAGAATTTGCTGATGCGGTCGCGTGGGATTTGGAATTTCTCTTTTTGGTTTGGTTTTGTTTCTTGCAGGATCGACAAGATGACTTCGGGCGTCAACTGCTGCATCTGCGAGAATTTCCGCATTTTGATCGCTTGTGCGTGAGAGGGTGTACATTCCTCCAGTTCAATGAGTTCGTGTAAATCTTGCTGTTCTTTTTCAGTAAGGTATGACAGCTCCACCGCAGGACGCATGGCCATTCTGCCATCGTCCACCAGTTGCAACAATTCGGGTGTTAAATTGGTAAGACGGATATAGCGTTGAATCTGCGTGGTGCTATCGGGAGAGTTGTCCGCCAGTAGTTCTCTTGATGTGATTCCCAACTTCTGTCCCACTGGGACAGAAGTTAAATCGGTGCGTGATCCTTGCCGTCGCATCGCATCCAGTTTCATTTTATACGCAAAGGCTTTTTCCGACGGTAAGATCGTTTCGCGTTGTAAATTGGAGTCTACCATAATAATGGTGGCTTCTTCGTCGGTCAGATCGCGTACAATACACGGCAAATGCGTTTTGCCTGCGGTTCTTGCGGCAGCTTTTCGTCGGTGTCCTGCGATCATTTCATAGCCACCGTCTGCTTTCGGTCGCACAAGGGCGGGTACCATCACCCCGTATTCGGTGATGCTTTCCACCATACGTGTCATTTCATCATCCATACGTACTTGGAACGGATGATCGGGAAAATCGCTGATTTCGGCAATCGGAATATCCCGTACCGCTTCGCGCTGTGCTTCGTCGCGTTCGGCTTGCGTGGTGAACAATTCATCGACCGATGTCAAAAGGCTTCCCGCGTTGTTTTTCGCCAATGCCCTGCACCTCTTTTACAAGATCGGCATACGCTTTTGCGGCTTTGCCGTGAGGATCGTGTTTGAAAATGCTTTTGTCTGCGGTACTGATTTCCGCCAATCGCACCGTAGAGGGAATAACGGTCTGAAACACGGGAAAGTGCTGTCCGAAATTCTGCCGTACGGCTTGTACGATATCTTTGCGAAAATTGGTGTCGTTAGTCATGGTGAGAAAGATACCACCGACCTTTAACTGCGGATTGATCTGCCGTTTCACTTGTGCGACCGTGCCGAGCAGTTCGGTCATATCTTCTGCCGCCAAATAGTCCGCTTGTACGGGGATAAGTACATAATCCGAAGCGGATAACGCATTGATAACGAGCATACCGAGCGACGGACGGCAATCGAGCAATACATAGTCATAATCTTTTTTAACAGTATCTATATACCGTTTTAAGACCGTTTCACGACTCATAACGTTCACAAGGCTCACTTCCACCGCCGATAAACAGCGATTGCCGGGAACATAGTCAAAGCCCTCCTTGTGATGAAGTATCTCAGGATGATCTCGACCGGTATCCCCGGCAACCACATTGTTCATACAGTTTGCAAGCGTAACAGGCATCTCGTGCGGCTTTCGCTGTCCCAACATTTTCGTGAGATCGCCTTGCGGATCGACATCCACAAGCAACACCCGTTTGCCGTTCAGCGCCAACCCTGCTCCGATGTTGTACACGCTTGTACTTTTTCCTACGCCTCCTTTCTGATTCGCAATCGCGATGACTTTGGGTTTCATAGAACTTCCTCCTTCCAATAAAATAAGCCACCCATTTTATACAATAAAAACGGGTGGCTTCGTGGGAAATATAAGGCTACATTCGATTTTTGATTTGAACGCTTCATCCAAAAACTTTTTGCCTGCTAATATTCTGCTAATATCGCCCTATGTACTGACAATCATAACGGTGTCATTTGAGGAAACTCACAGATATTCAAAATGTCCGAAAACCCTTGTAGCAAGGGGATTTGAGTGCATTAAAGGAAATCTCGGTATATCGAATGAAATCGGACTTTTTGAACTCCTAAGCGGAAGGTCGGGGATTCGAATTCCTTCAGGCGCGCCAAAAGCGGCGAGATAAACTCGCCTAAGATAAGAGATACTAAAGAA
>JAZOQQ010000069.1:0-4790 GCA_045656165.1 Acutalibacteraceae bacterium | reverse complement strand
GACGTCTTCGTTCAGTCCGAGATTTAAGATGGTATCCATCATGCCGGGCATTGAGGCTCTTGCGCCGGATCTGACGGAAACGAGCAGCGGATTCTCCTTATCGCCGAATTTTTTGCCGGCGATGGCTTCAAGTTTCTCAATGTACTCCATGATTTCGGCCTGAATCTCATCGTTGATGCGACGGCCATCTTCGTAGTACTTCGTGCAGGCCTCAGTGCTGATGGTGAAGCCCTGCGGTACGGGCAAACCCATGCCGGTCATTTCGGCGAGGTTGGCACCTTTACCGCCGAGGGTGTTACGCATGGTTGCGTTACCCTCGCTGAACAGGTAAACATACTTTTGACTCATTCTACAGTCATCCTCCTACATTTTTTAACTTTGCAGACAAGATTTTTCTATGCTGACCGATAAGTCAACATAACTGACCATATTATATCAAAGATTTCGCCACTTGAAAAGCACTTTTTTAGATTTTTTAAAATTTATTACAAACTACCAGTATTTTGTGCAAATTTACCGTGACTATAGTGACATTGCCCGCTTTTGTCGCCAAAATTCCACTTGCAAAACCCCATATTTTTTTATAAAATAAAAGTAGACCGGCGAGACATTGATCTCGGTGGTTTTATGAGGTGATACAGATGTTTTTTAAAAAAGCAAAGCCCGCAGGCCCGATTGATTTTGTAATTGTGGGGCTGGGTAATCCGGGCAAGAAATACGAAGGTACGCGTCACAACGCCGGCTTCGCCGCAATCGAAGCGATTGCCGAAAAATACGGTGTGCGTGTCAACCGCGCCAAATTTAAATCGTTGTGTGGCGAACTTGCCGTCGGTGATCAAAAGATTCTCTTGATGATGCCGCAAACCTACATGAATAACAGCGGTGAAGCCGTGCGCGAAGCGCTGAATTTTTATAAACTTAAGCCCGAACAATGCGCGGTGATCTGTGACGATATTACACTGGACGTCGGTACCATTCGCATTCGCCGCAAAGGCAGCGACGGCGGTCAGCGCGGCATGCGCAGTATTATCACGTTATGTGGCAGCGAGCATTTTCCGCGTATAAAAATCGGCGTCGGCAAAAAACCGCATCCCGATTATGATCTGGCTGCTTGGGTACTGTCCCGCTTTACGAAAGACGAGGCGACCGCGTTGTTGCCCGCCATTAAAAATGCCGCCGAAGCGGCGCTGTTGATCGCAAGCGATCAAACAGATAAAGCAATGAACGATTTTTCGAGGTAACGTATGTCGGTCTTTTCTAATGGACTTGCGCAGTCGGAAGCACCGAGCGCTGTCTATCGCGACCTGGCGGCCGGACGATCGCCCGTGATGCTGACGGGTGTCGGCCACATCCATAAGGTATTGTTAACACACGCTTTAGCGGCTCGCATGGGCCGCAAAGCGTTTTTCGTCGTGTCTGACGAAGCGGAAGCCACCCGCGTGTGTGAAGATTTGGCAGCACTCGGCGAAAACGCGCTGATGCTGCCCGCGCGCGATCTTTCGCTACGGCAGACCGAAACGGCATCCCGTGAATACGAGCAACTGCGTCTCGGCGTACTGGCAAAAATGGCGACCGGTGATTATACCGCCGTAGTCGCCGGTGTGGATGCGGTGACGAGTTATACTGTACCCCCTGCTCTGCTGCGCGCGCGCACGTTGCACATTGAGGTGAATTGCGAATTACCGGTTACCGATTTGGCCGAAGCGCTGACGCGTATCGGTTACACGCGCTGTGACCAAATTGAAGGCGCAGGTCAATTCGCCATACGCGGCGGCACTATTGATGTGTATCCCGCGCAAAACGCCTCCCCCATTCGTTTGGAACTATGGGGCGATACCGTAGACACGTTATCGTATTTTGACATTCTCTCGCAACGGCGCACCGATCCGATCAAAACGGTGGATATTCCGCCTGCTTGCGAGATCTTATACGATTCTGCCGATGATTTAGCAACCAAGTTGGAACAGCTTGCCGCCTCTCTTACCGGCAAGCGAGCCGATATCGTACGCGAGCAGTTGTCAGCAGATGCCGATCGCTTACGCGGCGGTTCTGTACCGACATCGGTAGATCGCTACCTACCGCTGATTTACCCCGAAGCCGCTACCGCGCTGGATTATGCCGCCGACGCGCTGATCCTATTCTCGGAAAGCGCTAAGGTTCGTGAACGTGTGCGCACGTCGGAATGGCAATTACAAGAAGATATCCGCGCCCTGTTAGAAGAGGGTTGCCTGTGCAAAGAGTTGTGCCACTATCGTTTGGACTTTGAAGACCTGACGCGTGTGTTTAACAACCATCCCACCGTGCTGATGGAAACGTTTGCGCACAGCAGCGATTTGCCGCTTGGCGCATTACACGCGATGACGTGCCGCCAATTGCCCGTTTGGTCAGGTGGCCTGTCTTTACTCGTAGAGGATTTACAAGACTGCTTGGCACGCCGCATGGCTTGCATCGTGTTGGCAGGCGCAGAAGAGAAAAACGCGCAAACACTTGCGGAAGATCTGCAAAAGCAGGGCATCCCCGCCTTATATGCCCCATCTCCCGAAAAACCGCTCGCGGGCCGCGTGTTAGTGCTGCGTGGCGGTTTATCTGCCGGTGCGGAATTTCCCGATTCCGGTCTGTGTATCATCACCCACGGACGTATCAACACCACACGACGTAAACGGCGGTCGGGGCGTAATGCCGGTGCAGAGATTCACAGTTTATCGGAACTGAATATCGGCGATTACGTGGTACACGCGGCGCATGGTATCGGTCTGTACCAAGGCATTCACAAGTTAGAGGTACAGGGCGTTGTTAAAGATTACCTGAAACTACAGTACGACAAGGGCGATACGCTGTATGTACCGGTCACGCAGTTGGATCTGGTATCCAAGTACATCGGCAACAAAGAAGACGTCAAGGTACGTCTGCACCGTCTGGGCGGGCAGGAGTGGCAAAAGACCAAGGCGCGCGTGCGCACGGCTGTTAAGGATATTGCCAAAGAACTGATTCATTTATATTCGCAACGTATGGCAACCCCCGGTTACGCGTTTGATCCCGATACCGAGTGGCAGTACGATTTCGAACGGCATTTTGAGTTTGAGGAAACCGAAGATCAACTTCGTTGCATCGACGAGATCAAAGCCGACATGGAACGTCCTGTCCCGATGGATCGCCTATTATGCGGCGATGTGGGCTTCGGCAAAACGGAAGTTGCACTCCGCGCCGCGTTTAAATGTGTGTCGCAAAGCAAGCAATGCGTCATTTTGGTGCCAACCACCATTTTGGCGTTTCAACATTACAATACGTTGGTAAAACGATTTGACGGATTCCCCGTTCAAATCGAAATGCTTTCGCGTTTCCGCACCCCGAAACAACAGGAAAAGATCCTGCGTGACATGGCACAAGGGCGGCTGGATATTTTGGTGGGCACCCACCGCATGCTGTCTAAAGACGTGAAGTTCCGCGATCTCGGCTTATTTATCGTAGACGAAGAACAACGCTTCGGCGTGCAGCAAAAAGAACGCATTAAAGAACTGGCACCGCAGGTGGACGTGCTGACCTTATCGGCCACCCCTATCCCGCGCACCTTGAACATGGCGATGAGCGGCATTCGCGATATGTCGATTATTGAAGAAGCACCGCAAGATCGCCGTCCTGTTCAAACATACGTGTTGGAGCACGATAACGGTATTGTGGCAGATGCCATCCGACGTGAACTTCGCCGTGGCGGGCAGGTATATTATCTGCATAACCGCACCGAAAGCATTGAACGGTGCGCAGCGGGACTGCAAATGCGCATCCCCGAAGCACGCGTGGCGTTCGCACACGGTAAAATGTCGGAAGAAGAAATGTCTGATATTTGGCGTCAGGTCATTGATCACGAAATTGATGTACTGGTGTGTACCACCATCATCGAAACGGGTGTTGACGTACCAAACGTCAACACGCTGATTATCGAAAACGCCGACCGCTTCGGTTTGTCGCAGTTGCATCAGTTGCGTGGCCGCGTGGGACGTTCATCGCGCCGCGCGTTTGCGTATCTCACCTTTACGCGCGGGAAAGTGTTGACCGACGTATCCTCCAAGCGTTTGGAGGCCATCCGCGAATTCACCGAGTTCGGTGCCGGCTTTAAGATCGCCATGCGCGACATGGAAATCCGTGGTGCCGGCAATCTGCTCGGCGCACAACAAAGCGGACACATGGAAGCAGTCGGGTACGATCTGTATCTGCGCCTGTTGGCCGAAGCGGTAGATGAAGAAAAAGGTAAACCCAAAACGCGTGAGGCGGAATGCCTCATTGATCTGCCGATTTCGGCGCATATTCCCGAAAGTTATATCGCCGCGTCGGCACAACGACTGGATATGTATCGCCGCATTGCGGATATTCGCACCGAAGAGGATTCGCTCGACGTATACGACGAACTGATTGACCGCTTCGGCGAACCTCCCGAAGCGGTTCAAGGGTTAGTTGAAGTGGCGTTGCTTCGTAATTTGGCAGCCGCCGCCGGTATTTACGAGGTCAAGCAAAACGGTGACACCCTGCTACTCTATCAGCGCACGTTAAACCTGCCGCTCGGCTCTAAAATGAGCAAAGTGTTGCACGGCCGTGTGATGATCAATGCCGGCCCGAAACCATATTTCGCCGTAAAGATCGCCGCAGGATTATCCTCACTCGATACCCTCCGCGAAGCACTGCAAGCTACCGAAGAAGAATAAAAAAACACCCCGTCGGTTGACGGGTTGTTTTTTGTTTAGTCTTCTACGGTATCGTCTTCCACGACGATCTCGCTGGGCGTCATAGTAACCGCC
>JAZOQQ010000068.1:0-8184 GCA_045656165.1 Acutalibacteraceae bacterium | reverse complement strand
TCGTAAAAAAACATAACGTTCTCACACTTTCAAAATCAGAATTTCTTTTATTGTACCGCATTTTTATGACGGTTGCAACCGCTTTCCCAATCGTTTATAAATTTTTCACACAAATCTGCCCGTTTTTAGAAAATCGATGTCTATTTTTTGACCGCTTGATTGACAGACGTGGGAATATTCGGTACAATAATTGATATATGGAGGTGGGCGTATGCTGCGATATAAAGAAATCAAGCAAATGCTGCTCCACGAGATCGCACAGCGTGAGCAGATGGAGCGCCTGCCTTCGCGCACCGTGCTGTGCAAACGGTTTGATACCACCCGCACCACATTGGATAAGGCTATCAAGGAACTGGAAGCCGAGGGCTTCTTAGTGTGTCGTGACGGTAGCGGTACGTACGTGGCGGCACCGCCCGGATTTGATCCGCAAAAGCCTCAAAACTGGGGCGTACTGGTTCCAGACAGCACCGAGGATATTTTTGCAAACTTGGTACGCGGTGTGGAGGATATTACCCAACAAGAGGGTATTAACCTTATTCTGTGCAATTGTGATCGGGATGTTCGCAAGCAGGAAATGTACGTTCGCCGTTTAATGTTGACCGGCGTATCGGGGCTTATCATCGTTCCGGTATCACGTGAGGATACGGTGGAAAGTCAACTGCTGTACGACGGCTTGTCGGAGTGCCGCATTCCGTTTGTCTTTTGTCATAACGGTGTTTCGGGTATCGAGGCACCGGTCGTGACCTCCAACAATTTCTACGGCGGCTATCTTGCCACCAAGCATTTGCTTGCGCAGGGGTACCGTCGGATCGCGTATCTGGGCGAGACCGAATATCGCACCAGTCTGGAGCGATATCAAGGTTACACCGCGGCTTTGCAGGAAGCCGGTATCACTTTGGACCGCGAGCTGATCTGTTTTTGCCGCGGCAGTCACCGACCGGTGACCGAACTGTTGAACGGACGGCCGGACGTTGACGCGTTGTTTTGTTTTAACGATACCGTGGTGGGGCGTGCCTATCGCGCGATACAGGAGAGCGGCAAACGCGTCTCGGACGATATCGGCGTGATTGGGTATGACAACACCGGTATTTGTGAGATATTGAATCCCACCGTTACCTCGTTGAGTTACCGCCATGCAGAGATCGGACAGCGGGCGGCTCAGTTACTGCTTAACCGTATCCGCGGCGAGGAGCTTTCAGAGTTTTCATATTATGTTTATCAACCGACCGTTGTGGAACGTAACAGCTGTCGGGGCAGGAGGAATGCGCCATGAGTAAGATTGCAAAACGTATACTGGCCGTCGTCGCGAGTGCGATGCTGTTGGTACAGGGCGGTTTTTTCACGACCGCAGAGGGGAGTGGTACCATGGACGAACAAGTACTGGTGATCGGTACGTCGTTTAATGCGGAAAAGGCAACCGATGCCAACTACGCCTATTGGCGCATTCCCGGTATGATCGTCACGTCACGTGATACCGTTATCACGTATTACGAAGCACGTGCCAATGGCACGGACTATGACGGTATCGATATTATTGCGTTTCGCAGTGAAGACGGTGGTGATACTTTTGGTGATCCCATCGTACTGGCGGCGGGGCGTGAAGACGGCGTAACCATGAATAACCCTGTTATGATTCCGGATGAAAACGGGGTTGTGCATTTTCTCTATTGCGTAAATTACGGTGTGTGTCAAAGTTGCGGTGCGGCGGCGGATTCTTCTTGCACGCACGGCAACGGCGTGTTCTACCGCAAAAGTACCGACGACGGTAAAACGTGGGGCGCGCCCGTCAACATCAGCGATGCCACCGACCCGACTTTTCATGACGTCATTGCGACCGGTCCTACCCATGGTATTCGCACCTCCGACGGTACGTTGGTCGTGCCGGTATGGATGGTAAAAAAGGGTATGGGTTGGAATTTGACCGCCCATGGTGGCCCCGCCGGCTCGGTCGTGGTATCAACCTTATATTCGCAAGACAATGGCGCATCTTGGCAACTCGGTCAGATCGTGCCGCATGATTCGTCAATCATCAACCTCCCCAACGAAACCGCGATTGTCGAAACCTTTGACGGCCGCATCATGCTCAACACCCGCATGGATGGCGTGGGTTACCGCGCGGTCGCTTACAGCGATAACGGCTATTCCGACTGGTCGGCATTTACCGTGGACCAAGCGCTGATTGATCCCACTTGTTGTGGTAGTTTGGCGGCCTACACGGCGCAAAACAGCACGCAGGACAATACGATTCTGTTTGTTAACTGTGAGAACAAAAACGGTCGTTCCAACTTGACCATCAAAGGCAGTACCGACAACGGTGCCACCTGGAAATATCGCAAAGTGCTGGCAACCTATGCCGCCGGTTATTCCGACGTGGCGGTGGACTCCCAAGGTACTATCTACGTGTTGTTTGAGTACAGTTCCGGCCAATATTGCCGCCTTGTTCGTATGGATTACGATGCGTTTGTTGCGGATAGCGTAACGGCGCTGTCAACGCTCAACTTAAACGGCGCGAGTGAGCCGTTTGTGTACGATCATAAACTTGCTTATACCGTTGCGGCCGATGCCGGTGCGCAGATCACGCTGACCGCCGCACCGTATAATGCGGACGCGACTATGACCGTAAACGGCACCGCCTATACTGCCGGCAGTACGTATACGCACACCGTGAAAATCGGCGGTGACCCGTTGGTGATTAACGTGTCCTATAATGGTCGCTCCACCGCTTATACCATCACGTTTGCGCCAAAAGCGGCTGCGAATTCCATGGTCTTGCATTTGAACGGTGAAACGCTGACTGACAGTACGATTTACGGTAACTCGCCCACCACGACTACCGACGTGGTATCGGCTACTGATGTTTCCCGATTTGGAGGCGGCAGTTATCAGTTTAACGGCAGCAGTGCCTATTTCAACACGGAAACTACCAACTGCATCAATCCCGGTGCGGCGGATTTTACGTTTGCCGCATGGATCAAACCCGATACCGTTGCCGATCAGCATATCCTGTTCTGGTACGGTGGCACCAATCAAATCTGGTGTCGTACCAACGGTGACGATGTGCAAGCCAACATCAAAGGTACAGGCCTTTCGGAAACCACCGTTACGGCGGCCGATGTGTTAACCGTAGGGGAATGGACGCACGTGGCGTACACGCGTGTCGGCACCGTGCATACGCTGTATATTAACGGTGTGGCGAAAGCCACCGCTACCTCGTCAGGTGTGCACGACGTCAGTGGTTACGACGGTCTTACCATCGGTCGTGCTCGCACGACGTATTATCGGTATTTTGATGGATATGTGGATGAATTTAAAGTGTTTAACTACGCGTTGTCGGCAGAAGAGCTGAATGCGCTGGTTGACACCAATACGTTAGCCGCTCTGTCAGTCGGCACCACCGGTGGGCAGGGAACGGTAGTGTTCTCCATTGATGGGGGATCGCCTGTTTCATCCATAAAAGAGGTGGCGGCGGGTACGCTTGTTACCGTTACCGCTACTCCTGCACCGAACTATTTACTCGTACCCGGCAGTCTGACCTATACGACTGCCGACGGCACGACTACGAAGATTTTGAATAAACGCTATCCCGTAGTGTCCGACGCCGATTTTGGCGCGGGTGAGGGGTATACCTATCAGTTTGAAATGCCAAGTGCCGCTATTCGCGTTAATGCCGTGTTTGCCGCAACGACGACCGATAGTTTCGCCTTTGACACGCTTGGTGCGTCGGCACATAAAACCGATGGCGTGTACGACGGCATCCGTTTTCTCACACGCTTTACCTTTGATGATTTCGATCCGTCGGCGGATGCGTTGACCGTGACTTATGGCGGACAGACGTATACCGTCACCAAGATCGGTATGTTGCTCAAACGTGCGGAAAACGCGGCGGCACTCACGCTGGAAAATGCCTCAACGCACACGTCGGGCGCTACCAAGATCTGGAATGCGGTTGCCTACGATGCCGCCAAATCTCCCTATCTCAAGGTGGTGGACTATACCGGCACGTATTTGGATGTGCAAGCGGTGATGATGAAAGCCGAATCTACGTCGGCGCGCACCTTCCGTACACGCGCCTTTACGGCTTGCGGGTATTTGGAATTGACCGATGCTAACGGCAACAGCACGGTGGCGTATTCCGCCACTTCGCTCAGCCGCAGTATCAAGGATATCGCACCGTCCGCGCCGCTGAAACCCGAATACGGTGAAGTGGAATTAAACCCGCCGCAACAACCGACCGTTCCCGATTATTTTCCCGGTGCATTTTAACAAAACAGAAGCCGCTGTTCATACGAACAGCGTCTCTTTTTATAGGTTCAGAAATACAAGTGCGATCACACCGATTGCCAAGCCGACCCATTGTCGCCACAGCAGTCGCTCTTTGAACAGCACCACCGAAGCAAGGGATGTCAGCGTAACACCACCCACCGCAATGCCGGGGTAAATGATGCTGGGCGAGAGGGTGGTGGACGCCATCCATAACACAAACAAATTCAGCAAGGCGCTGGCAACGCCCGCGCCAACAGGGAAATACCACGAATCGCGAACGGTGATTGTCCAATCACTTTTATCTTCTTTGCGACCTAATACCAAGCAAAAGATAACCGAACACAACGATGCAAACACCATTAACATACTGCGATGTGCGCCGTCAAATGCCAGTTGCTGATATTTTTGTATAATCGAGCAACCGGCGTTGCCGATCAAGAGCATGGCGGCGTATCCGACCCATTTCATCGAAATGACCGCCTCTTGTCGGCCGTCGCGTTTCTTACCCAAAAAGCACAAGGCCAGTGCCACGGTGATCAATACCAAACCAATACCGACGTTTGCGGTGATCGGGCTGTCCCAAAACACAAAACCCCATAGCGACACGAACACCAAGGAAAGTTGCTTGATAAATGCTGTCAGCGATACCGAACCGCTTTTGAGCGCTTGAATGTGACCGATCATCGCGAGCGTATAAAAGAAAGCAAATCCCACGGAATAAGGGAGTACGCCGAAATCAAATGAAAAGTCAAACGCGTATAAGATAAGCCACGATACCAGTACACTACAGGCGATCAGCAAATTATAAAGAGTGGATACCTGTCGTCTGGCGCTGTTTTTGCGGTTAAAAGACGTGCCGAGTACGCTGAGCGCACCCGATGAGCACATGGAACCAAATAAAAACAAATAAGGCATGTGGGGCTATCTCCTGTTTATTTGGTGAGCGTTTTGATGGCTTTATCGTTGCCAAGAACCAACACGTGATCGTTTTCGGCAAAACGATGTGTCGGTTCTGCTAAACGCAAGTCGTTGTCGGTGCGAACCGCCAGTACGTTAACGCCGTGTACGCGTCTGACATCCAGTTCCGGCAACGTTTTACCGAGCCAAGTTTTCGGCACCGCCACTTCGTATACGGCAATGTTGTCGGACAACTTATAGTAGTCGTATACGTTGCGACCGCTGTATTGCACCGCTAACTTGTAAGCCAGATCTTTTTCGGGATATACGACCGTATCCGCGCCGTTACGGAGCAGGAATTTCTCTTGAATCTTGGTGCTGGCTTTGCTGACGACTGTTTTAGCACCTAAATCTTTGAGTAAACTCGTGATTTCCAAACTGCTTTGAAAATCACTGCCGATACAAACAAAGCACATATCAAAACTGTTGACCGACAAACTTTTCAGCACGTCTTCGTTTTTACAGTCTGCCACTTTTGCCAGGGCCACGTTCGGAGCCAAGCGGTTGATGATCTCTTCGTTTTCATCAATAATCATCACATCGTTGCCGAGTTCGGTCAACTTTTGACTGAGATGCTGACCAAAACGTCCCATACCGATCACTAAAAAGTTTTTCATATCCTTCACCTCATCCGACGCCCACCGGTTCCTCCGGGGAAAGGGCGATTTCTTGTTTCGTTTTTTGCATAAAAACCATGGCAAACGACAAACTGCCGATGCGACCACAGAACATTAAAAAGATTAAGATCATGTGTGATGCCGAGGTCAAATCGCGTGTGATACCGGTTGTCATGCCGACCGTACTTAACGCGGAAGCACACTCAAACAGCAAGTCGCTAAACGAGATTTGCGGTTGTAACGCACACAAGGCAAACAGACCGACGGTAAATAAGACAGCGTACACGCCGACGACCGACACGGCGTTGATCAACACGTCCTTCGGCAACCGACGACGAAAGACGTTATAGCCCGAACGGCGGCGCAAATTGCTGATCAAACAGATAAACAGCACGGCAAACGTTACGGTTTTGACACCGCCTGCCGTTGAGCCGGGCGACCCGCCGACGATCATCAGTAAGACCGTTAAAAACTGTGAGGCGGGGGAAAGTGCCGCCGTATCGACGGCATTAAAACCGGCGGTGCGCGGTGTTACGGAATCAAAGAATGCGTGGAGTAATTGTTCAGACCACGACATATTCGCACCGGTAGCACCGCTTTCCAGTATCCAAAACAAAAGAGTGGCAGCCACGGTGATGCCGAGCGTGGCGGCTAACGCAATCTTGGAATGCAAGCGATAACGGCGCAAACGCCACTTGTGTTTCAGTATGTCATCCCATACCATAAAGCCAATACCGCCGATGAGGATCAGCAGGGCGATGGTCACTAAGAATACGGGATTGTCGGCAAACGGGACCAATGATGTAAACGGACCGAAACGACCGAACAAGTCAAACCCTGCGTTGCAAAATGCCGAGATTGCCATGAAAACACCGGTATAGATACCGTTGCCCCAACCGAGTTTCGGAATTAAGCAGGCAGAAAGGATGACCGCACCAACGCCTTCGATGCACAATGTACCGAGCAAGATGCGTTTGGTCAGGCGTACCATGCCGCCGATTTCGGGCATGTTAAAATTTTCTTTCAGCAGCGTGCGTTCACGAAGCGAAATGGTGCGGTGAACCGCCAACGAGAAGGCGGTCATCAGCGTCATAAATCCTAATCCGCCGATTTGAATCAGCGTAATAATAACGATCTGACCGAAAACCGACCAATGGAGAAAGGTGTCGACCAGTATCAGCCCCGTCACACACGTGGCGGAGGTAGCGGTAAACAGAGCGGTTAAAAACGGTGTGCTCTCGCCGCTTTTAGAAGCAATCGGGAGCGACAGCAGAACGGCACCGAGCAGGATCAGTAAGGCAAAACCGACCGCTAACAATTTTGGGTAGGGAATTGCTTTATGCTTCAGCATGTACCATCCTCCTCAAATAACGCGGTGGATAGGTAACGGTCGCCGGTGTCGGGTAAGAGTGCCACGATTGTTTTACCGCGATTTTCGGGCAAAGCGGCTAAGTGGTAGGCCGCATGTAAGGCGGCCCCCGACGAAATACCTGCGAGTACGCCTTTGGTACGTGCCAAGCGACGCGCCGCCGCATACGCGTTTTCTTCCGTCACGGTAATAATACGGTCGATAACGGCGGTATCCAATGTATCGGGCACGAAATTGGCACCGATACCTTGTAACCCGTGCGAACCGGCTTTGCCTGTTGACAGTAACGGCGAAGCGGCGGGTTCTACCGCAACCACTTCCACCGACGGTTTTTGTGCTTTGAGATAGCGCCCCACACCCGACAGCGTACCGCCGGTGCCGACTCCTGCCACGAAGATATCGACCGCACCGTCGGTGTCTTTCCAAATTTCAGGGCCTGTGGTGCGTACGTGCGCGGCGGGATTTTGCGGGTTGCCGAATTGATCGGGAATAAAGGCGTGAGGGAACGCGGCGGCGAGTTCGTTGGCTTTTGCTACCGCACCTGCCATGCCCTCTTTGCCGTCGGTCAACACGACTTCGGCGCCGTATGCTTTGAGTAACGCGATGCGTTCGCTGCTCATGGTGGCAGGCATCGTCAGGATCACACGGTAACCCTTTACGGCGGCGATGGCGGCAAGTCCGATTCCGGTATTGCCGCTGGTAGGTTCGATAATGACCGAATCTGTTTGTAACAGGCCGCGCTGTTCCGCGTCCTCAATCATACTCAGGGCCACACGATCTTTGACGCTTCCGGCGGGATTCAGGTATTCAAGTTTTGCCAGTACCGCTGCCGATTCCGCCGTTGCTTCTTCCAGTTGCAGTAACGGCGTGTTGCCGACCAATGCGGTAATATCCCGAAAAACGTTCACGCGATCAGATCCTTTCCTTAACTTGTTTTTATCATAGCACACCCCCTTGCTTTTTGCAAGGCGTGTATGT
>JAZOQQ010000067.1:0-3222 GCA_045656165.1 Acutalibacteraceae bacterium | reverse complement strand
CAGCCGTCGCGAAACGCTGTTGAACGCGGTGGCAACGGTAGAAGAACGTTCGCCGCAAACGGTACGTGAACATATGGAAAAGGTCACAGCGCGCATGCGCGAATTGCTTGATACCGCCACGGTAGACGAACAGCGCTTGCTGACCGAAGCCGCCATTTTTGCCGATAAGATCGCCACCGCCGAAGAAACGGTGCGACTGCGCAGTCATTTGGATCAACTAAAAACGTTGCTTGAAAGTGATGAAGCCATCGGCCGCAAACTGGATTTCTTGGTACAAGAGATCAATCGCGAAACGAATACCATCGGCTCCAAAGCCACCGATTTGCAGTTAGCGCAGGTTGTGGTGGATATGAAAGCCGAAATTGAAAAGATTCGCGAACAGATCCAAAACATTGAGTAACGGGGGAGAACAGTATGCGCCTGATTAACATAGGATTCGGCAACATGGTTGCCGCCGGCCGTCTGGTCGCCATCGTCAGTCCCGAATCGGCACCCATCAAACGAATCGTGCAGGATGCCAAAGACCGTGGCACGCTGATTGACGCCACGTATGGCCGTCGCACGCGCGCGGTGCTTATCACCGACAGCGATCACGTCATCTTATCTGCTGTGCAACCCGAAACGGTTGCCAACCGTTTTGAGATCGACGAGGAGGACAGCGAACATGGCGACTAAATCCGGCAAAGGTCTGCTCATTATTTTTTCCGGCCCGTCAGGTTGCGGAAAAGGTACGTTGGTCTCCAAAATTTTATCACAGCGCGATGACACGGTGTTGTCGGTATCGGTTACCACCCGCGCTCCGCGTCCGGGTGAGATCGACGGTGTGCATTATTACTACAAAAGCCGCGAAGAAGTGGAGCAGATGATTCGCGATAATGCGTTGCTTGAATATGCGCAGTACAGCGGTAACTACTATGGCACGCCTCGTGCGGCGGTGGAAGAACACTTGAATGCCGGTCGCAACGTGATACTGGAGATTGAAGTACAGGGTGCCATGCAGGTGATGGATCGTTGTGACGAATACATATCGGTATTTCTCACCATTCCGTCCATGGAAGAACTGGAAAAACGCCTGCGTGGTCGCGGCACCGAAGAAGAAACGTGGGTGCAAGCACGCTTGGAAGCAGCACGCCGCGAACTCGAATACGTAGACCGTTATCAGTACATCGTCCTCAACGATACCGTTGAATCGGCGGTTGAACAACTGAATACGATAATTGAAAACGAAAAACAGAAACATTTATAATGGAGGAAACGAACATGTTAAAACCTACTGACATTGAACAACTCAAAGGCAAAAACAGCCGCTACGCCGTGGTAATCGGCGTCGCCAAACGTGCTCGCGCCATCGCGCAGGATGCAGAAGATAACGGCGTTGTGCTGACCGAAAAACCCGTCAGCATGGCAATTTTGGATTTCACCGAAGGCGATTACAAAATGGTCGCTTCCGACGAGGAATAAACAGTTATGGGGCAAACGGCTGTTGCGAAAATAGCCGTTGAGCAGACCGCGTTCCATTTCGATAAACTGTACAGTTACCGTATCCCCGACGATTGTCCTGCCGTGCAGGTAGGATGTCGGGTGCTGGTCCCGTTCGGCCGTGGTAACCGTTTCCGACAGGGTATCGTCATGCAACTGGAATCCGCCGAGGCAGAAGCGACACGTGCGCTCAAACCATTGGCGGCGTTACTGGATGAACAGCCGCTTCTCAACGACGAAATGATGGCGTTAACACAGTGGATGAAGGAACGCACCTTCTGTACTGTGTTTGATGTCGTGCGCACCGTTTTACCCACCGGCTTATACTGGAACGTCAAACCGGTCTATCGTCCCGCTGAGGAGCTGGATGATACAGCCAAATCCGCCATGAGTGCGGAAGAAAGCGCGCTATACGCGCTTGCGACTGCCATGCTGCCGAAACATCCCGACGGTATCCCTGTTGAGAAGTTGTTATCCCTTGCGGGATTGGTCGCAGACAGCCCGCTCCCCGAACGCATGGTGAAAAAAGGATGGTTTTTGCGCGGTGAAGACGCCACACGCCGTACCGCCGACGCCACGCGTCGCATGGTACGGTTACGTGCGGATAGCACCGAGGACACACGCACCAGCCCCAAACAGCAAGCGGTACTTTCTTTGCTGGAAGAAGTCGGCACCGCGTCGGTCAAAGAACTTTGCTACATGGCCGGCGTAACGGTTGCTGTGGTATCCGCCTTGGAGAAAAAAGGGCTGGTTGAGTGCTACGAGCAAGAGGTGTTGCGCTCGCCGTTTGCCGCCACTTCGCCTCGCCCGACCGAAATCACGCTGAACGACACCCAGCAAACCGCCTACGAAGAATTGCTCGCCCGCTACCGTGAACCGAACGCCGCCTGTGCGTTGCTGTACGGTGTGACGGGGAGCGGCAAAACACAGGTGTATATCAAACTCATCGACAACGTGATCGCCGACGGAAAACAAGCGTTGGTACTGGTTCCCGAAATTTCCTTAACCCCTCAAACCACCGAACTGTTTTTAAAACGCTACGGCAACCGCGTTGCCGTGTTGCACAGCGGCTTGTCGGTAGGGGAACGCATGGACGAGTGGAAACGCATTCGTCGCGGCGAAGCCGATATTGTGGTCGGCACACGTTCGGCTGTGTTTGCACCGCTTGAACGGCTCGGCATTGTCATTATGGACGAGGAGCAAGAACACACCTATAAATCCGAAAACGCGCCACGATACCACGCACGTGACGTGGCAAAATTCCGTTGCCACCATCACGGCGCGCTGTTACTGCTGACCTCTGCTACGCCCGATGTGGCAAGTTATCAAGCGGCAACGGTTGGCCGTTATTCGTTACACACGCTGGATTCCCGCTACGGCGATTCCTGTTTACCGCAAGTCGAGATCGTCGATATGCGTGAAGAAACGGGGTTGTCGCTGTTCAGCGAAACGCTGCGTCGGGAACTGGCAACTTGTCTTGAACAAAACCGTCAGGCGATCTTGCTTTTAAATCGCCGCGGTTATCATACCTTTTTATCCTGCCGCTCTTGCGGTAAGATCATGACCTGTCCTTCGTGCAGTATTTCGCTGAATTACCACCGCGCCAACGGCAAGTTGATGTGCCACTATTGCGGCCATACCCAGTCGCCGACGGTACGTTGTCCGGAATGTGGGTCGGATAAGATTCGCTATTCCGGCATGGGCACACAGCGTGTTGAGGAAGAACTTGAACAACTGTTTTCC
>JAZOQQ010000066.1:0-5756 GCA_045656165.1 Acutalibacteraceae bacterium | reverse complement strand
ACGTGACTGCCCCGGCATACGCGTGGAAAATTCACTCGGCAGATATTCCTTGATCGCCACTTTCTGTTCCAGTTTACCGTCCCAGCCGATGTAGGTCACACCAAATCCGCCGAAACCCAGCACACGACCTACGATATACCGGTCATACAGCAACGTACCCGGCGCAATATGGATCGCTTCCTCCGCCGGCGTTCCCTCAATATATCCGCAATGCGGGCATACGGCAAATTCCTCGCCGTACACCTCCATGCAACCCATGCATCGCTTGGCCATGGCTGTCACCCCTTACCGAAACACAAAATTCTGATAAATATTCTCAATCGGCGCATACTGTGCCTGCCCGATCTTTTCGTGGAAACTGTCGATGTTCAACGGAATTTGCCCGTCGTTACACTTTGTAATCATTAACGTGTTTTGATACGGATGTCCCAACATCCACGACAACAATCGCTCGGCTGCTTGTACCTCGCTGTCATTGCCGTCGCCTAAACTCCACTCATACGTAAAACGACAATCAATTTGATCAGCACGATAATAGACGTATCGCTTTCCGTATGTCGCCAGTTCACTTTTTACCGCGTTCATCGCCATTGACGATGACAGCAGCACCGCACAGGTGTTTTCTTGAGCATTCCAAAACGTTGAGCGATCCGCCAGTCCGGCGGCCGTCGGGAAATTGGCAGTCAGCAACTCGCGATACGTCATATCCGCCGCTACATCAACACCAAAATCCTGCGTAGATTCAAAATAATCCTTTTCATACGACACGGTAGTTGCACCCTCGGTGATAACGTACGCCATCGGCACTTCCATGGCGAGCGGCACCCGCTTTTGCGTGAGATAATAGGTGTCATACTGATCCAAAAACAAGCACCGCTCGGCTTGCTCACTGCGTAAAATTGCCGTCACATCTCGTGCTTTCTCCAATACCGCATCCGACAAATCCGTGCTTTCAAACACGGTCGGTAACCCGCCATTATCGGCCGCCTGCGCTAACGCGGCGGCATATTCCGCTTCGGGAATGGCACGCACCTCAACCTTTACATTGGGATGCTTATCGGTAAAATCCGCCACCAAACTTTCAATGGCGGTTTGCTCGTTATACGCACTCGTATCCGCTCCTTTAGCCAACGAAAACCACAACGAAATTTCAGCGTCGGGCAAACCTTGCTGTGCCTTGTTCAGCGAATAAACCTGAAAAACCGATACCGCCGCAATAATCGCCGCCAAACATCCCGCTAATACACCGGTAAACCGACGCCGCTTACGCAATCGTCTCTCTTTTTCCAGCGACAACACACGGCGTTCGCCGTTGATGGCTTTCAAAAAATCAATCACCGTGCGGAACCGCATATGGCGTTCCACGGCAATGGCTTTCATCACCGCATTACTCAAATTTTCCGAAACCGCCTCGTTGATTTCGTGCGGCGGCACCACCGTATCCGCGATACGGCGATTCGTGGATTCATCCGGCTTTTCCCCGGTCAGCATACGGTATAACGTAGCGCCTAACGCGTATACGTCGGTCCAAGGACCGATATTTTTCGTGTTATCATACTGCTCAACAGGCGAGTATCCGGGCTTTAAAATAATATCGATCACCGCATCGGAACTGTCAGCCAGTTTCGCGGCACCCAAATCCAGTAATTTGATCCGCAACTCGTTTTCAGAAGCAATAAAAATATTGTCGGGTGCCACATCACGGTGAATGATCCCTTTTTCGTGCATGGATTTCAGCGCCAAGCCGACCTCATTGGCAACCAACAACGCAAAATCCTTATCCACCGTTCCGTTTTGTTGCAAAAACGCGTGCAAACTCTGCCCGTGCAACAATTCCATCACGATGTACGCCGTACCGTTATCCTCAAAAAACTCAAATACATTCGGAATACTGCGGTGCGCGCCGAACTTCGCCATGTTGCGTGCTTCTGCCAAAAAACGCGCCTTGCGATAATCAAACTCTGCACGTGCCTTCTGGTTGATGATCACCTGTGCCTCGCCAACGGCGCGCGTCATCAAACGGCTGGCAAAAAACTCTTTAACCGCCACCACCGTTTCCAATTTGCGATCCCACGCCGTGTAAATGACACCGAAACCACCTGCACCGACCGCACGGCCGATCTCGTATCGCTGGACCAATACCGTTCCCGGCCGTAAGTAAATCGGCTCTTTCGGCTCGGTCGTATGTATCGCACCACAAAACGGACATACATCGAAGCGATCGTCAAAACTTTCAAAACACGCGTAACAACGATTCATGAGTGCTAACTCCCTTAATTCAAGTAAGTTTCCCAACTAAACGATTCGTCACACAACGGTACGAACAAATACTGTCCGTCACCGAATTCCAACACGTCACGAGCTGCCAACGACTTCGGTTCCATCACCGTTTCACCATTGAGATACGAAAGTCCGCTACTTTCGCCCGTCTGCACAAAGAAATCCCGTTTCTTCGGTTCAAAAATGATCCAAGCGTGCTTACTGCGCGATACCGTTGCATCGCGTTCCAGCACAATCGCATTCGATGCATCGCGTCCCACCGCATTGCGTCCCGAAACAATCGCAAACGATTCGCCGAAATGTGCGCCCTTCACGCACACCAACCAACCCACCACGGGCTCGCTCGCCGCCTGTACATTACCCACGCTGAAAAATCCCACCGTCTTATCGCCGGCAGAAACCGTCACCTGTTGCAACTGTTCTTCTAATGTCGGTTCGGGTACGTTCATCTCTTCCGTCATCCCCGCAGGCACGCCCTCAACCGGCTCTTCCGCCTTGACGTTCGGCACGAATTCCACAATCGGCATCATCGGCGGCTCGGCAACGGGCGCGTTCAACGGAGTACCGCACCGCAGGCAAAAATTCGCTGTGGAGCGGTTAGCAGTTTGACAGTTGACACACACCTTATCCGGCATTGGCTCAACAGACACAGGTGTCTCCTCTACAGGTGCAGGTTCTTCGGCAAACGGCACATCATTGCCAAACACACCAACCGTTTTGCCAACCGTATACTGCGGCATTTCCACCATGTCGGGCATCGGTTGTTGCACGGGCGTTTCGGCTTTTTTCACGCTCGCCGCTTGGGGTGATTGAACGGAAACTGCACCGCAATGCGGGCAATGTTCATACTTCTCCGCATCAAAAAAATGTCCGTTTACACATTTTGTCACGTTCATATCCATTCCTCCGTTTATTTCACTTTCAGTAATGCCGCCGTCATATTATCACGGCTTTTTTGTTGTCGTTTGGCAACGTGCTGTGCTTTGAGTTCCAACGCGGCGATCGCTTCTTCAACGTTGCTGAAATTTGAT
Organism: Acutalibacteraceae bacterium; assembly: GCA_045656165.1. Lineage (GTDB taxonomy): Bacteria > Bacillota > Clostridia > Oscillospirales > Acutalibacteraceae > RGIG3009. The sequence continues at coordinate 2,445 of JAZOQQ010000066.1, read as the reverse complement.
AGCAATCGCGCAATTTCTTCCGCTGTCAACACCTTATATAACCCATCGGACGCCAGCAAAATCTTGTCACCCGACTGCACAGCAAACGGCTTGTCGTTACAGTGGATCTGCGGCAAACCATGGATTCCCAAAAAACTCACCAGCGCATCCCCTTGTTGTGATTGCGCCCGATATTCTTCGGGGCTGATCTGCCCTTGCGCGAAACGCGCATCCAACACGTGCTGATACACATGATCGGTTGTGATCTGTACCAATTGCTCGTTACGCAACAAATAAAGACGACTATCCCCTACCGACAACCAGTAAAGCATCCGTTCACGCACCACAACCGCCACCAGTGTTGATCCCGCGCGCAACGGTTGACCGCTATCATCCGTCAACGTGGCAATACGCTGATCCGCGAGTGTCGCCGCCTCTTTTAAGGTTGCGGCAGCGTCCGTTGTCGGATAGGTTTGCTGATACTGACGCAACAACACGTCTATTGCCAACGTCGACGCCAACTGTCCGCCGTTGTGCCCGCCCATACCGTCGCAAATTCCTACCAAACATTCCGCTGCGCGCATTTCATACCCCGCCGCATCCTGCTGCTGTGTGCGATCACCGATCACCGACATGAGTGCCAACTGCACAAACCCGTTTTCATCGTATGCCGTATACTGATCTGTATGGTATTGCATCGTTGCCACTCCTTCTGTTAACGATTCCACACCGCGATTGCCGAATAGTTATCCATGCCGTGTCCCGCACCGTTTTGACGCACAACGTCGGCCATACTCATCAACCATTCTTGCGGTGAGGATGCCTTTCTCAGTAACGCGCTCATCTCTTTTTCGTCAATCCATTCCCAAAATCCGTCAGAACACAACAAAAACGTCTGCCGCTTACTCAACGGCAACGGTTCAATCAATTCATATTGCGGTTCTTCCCATTCAACGCCTAATACCCGCAACACGATATTTCGTTCGGGATGATGCCGAATATCGCTTTCTTTGATTTCGCGAGAAAGCACCAGCATTTGCGGGATGCTGTGATCCAGCGTACGCCGATTCACCTTTCCACCCTTAAATACATACACACGCGAGTCGCCCACGTGCCCGATGTACGCACGGCGGTCATCAATCGCGAGCGCCACCGCCGTCGTTTTCATTTTATGCCGTGCATGCTGTTCAATCTGTTCCGCCAACAAGATCTGTTGTGCGGCTAAAAAGGAGTCCCCCAGGAAATTTACCATATCCGTCGTCTTGTAAAAACGGTCACGAAACACGTCTTTTACCAAAGCCGATGCCGCGTCACCCATACCATGACCGCCCAAACCGTCGCACAACACAAACAAACGGTTATCGCCGTTTTCAAATCCGCCGATCGCATCCTCGTTGATCGGACGTTCTCCGGGAGCCGTCATCATTGCGTATGTCAGCACACCTCTCACCACCATGTACGAAAATGAAGTTTTGTAACCGCTGCCAAACCTCGCAACGGTTGCAAAACGCCATTCCCTTCGTATGACAGTCGGCACCTGACGGCTTACCGCCAGGTGCCGAACCGCCTATTCTTACAATCTCGTTTTCAGCGTGTCAACCACGTTTTGCCGGACCATGCCCAACACACCGGCTTCGCCGCCACGCGCCATATAATAGCTGAGCGCCTTATACGCCACCAGCAACGTGTCGGTATCCGCCGCCGCAATGTTCGCTTTGATCATCTGCGGATCGCACAGCATCAGCGCACTCACCAAATCTTCCGCGCCGGTATACGTCGGGATAAAACGACCGAGTGCCGCATCCAGTTGCATTTTTGCATCCGGTGCATTCAGATCATACGGCATGCGCGTTGCCGCCGCGTTCTGCACGTCAGCTTCGGTCACTTCCGCTTTCACAGGCGCAACAGGTGCAACAGGTGCCACAGGCGCAACAGGTGCCACAGGCGCCACAGGCGCAACAGGTGCTTGATACGTCGGGTGGGGTTGAGCCGCTTTCGGACCGGGACCCCACTGGTTGTCGCCGTCGCTTTCCTTGCAGAAATCAATAATCAGAATGATCGCACCGGCAAACGGGATAAAGCCCATAAAGATGCGCGTAAACGGTTTGCCGATATCGTGCAAACGGCGCACCGACAAGGCAATGCCCGGCACCGCTAAGCCCAGTCCTACCAAGAACGACAACACCGGTATAAAACAGGCGACCAATCCCACCAAGCCGGTAAACAAATACGCAAACCAGTATTCGCTTCTCGAAGCACGGCCTTTAAAATTGGCGTAATTTTTAAAGAACAATGCGATCGCTTGACCAAATCCAACGCGGCCGTGATGCGGTTCGCCCCCAACATACGCGGGCTGCGGCGCCGGCTGCTGATACACCGGTTGCGGTGCAGGCGTCACCACCGGTTGCGGCGCAGGCGTCACCACCGGCTGCGGTGCGGGCGGTACTTCGGTAAACGCTCCCATCG
>JAZOQQ010000065.1:0-9607 GCA_045656165.1 Acutalibacteraceae bacterium | reverse complement strand
TGTTTTGGGGGCTGAGCTTGGGCCTCTGTGAGGCACACGTGCTGCAAACCGGTGCGCGCGGATGGGCAATACTGGCAATAGCGGTATTGCCGTCGGCTGTAGCAGAACTGGTGGCATTGTTGATGGCTTGCTCGGAATCGTTGCGTATGTCGTGGCTGGTTGCGGTACAAGTTTTACCGCGCTCAGCTCGTTGCGGCGGTTTGTGGTCGGATTTTCGGCTGTACGCCGTACGCTTTTTATGTTTGTTCTTAATTGTCCTTGGCGCAGGTGCGCTGGACGTATTATTACGCCTTGCTGCAGGCGGATTGTTGTCGTAGTATCACTTAAAGGAGTGTTCAAATTGGCTGGTTTATTTGGTTTTTTTGATTCCAGCAAACCCGGACCGGGTGTGTCAAAAGATGAACCGAAGAAAAAAAGGTTTTTCTTGTTTTGGGAATTGTTTTTTCGAAAATTCGGCAAACTAATGTTGGCAAATCTGCTGTACGTTCTGGTGTCTTTGCCGGTGGTTACGCAGGGATTGGCACAGGCGGGCCTTACGTTTGTTACGCGTAACTATGCACGCGAAAAGCATGTATTCTTGCCGTCGGATTTTTTTGATACCATTAAAAAGAACTGGAAACAAGCATTGATAACCGGCTTGTTGGAATTGCTGATCGGCGGTATTTTGTTGGTCGATCTGATTTTCTTTGCTTGGCCTGCTACTGAAGATATGTCCATTCCGGGCCTCATTTTCTTTGGCATCACGATCGTTATGCTGATTCTGTTTTCCTACATGCGGTATTATCTGTATATTCAGATCATCACGTTTAAATTTACGCTTAAACAAGTGTGGAAGAACAGTCTGTTGTTTACCATCGTCGGTGCGAAAGAAAATCTTATCATCACGGGTGCCTTGGTTTTGTGCTATGGCTTAGCATTCTTGGCGCTGTGGGCTTTTCCATGGGCCGCTATCGCTTTGTTACTGTTGATTAATTTGTTTGTGTTTCCGGCATTCCGCTCTTTCCTTATTCAGTTTACGATTTTCCCGACTATTCAAAAAACCATCATTGATCCTTATTACAAAGATCATCCCGATGAAGATTTGGACAAGCGTCACGACCTGAATTTGGATCCCGAACCCGCTCCCAAACCCGAAAAAAGTGAAGAGGGCGAGGCGGGCGAGACGGTGGACGAACCCACGGAAGAAGATGACGTTATTTTCCACGATGTGGGTCGCGAAGAAGTGCCGCAAGCCAATATTCCGAAGCAGTACAGTCAGGATGAGATGTTACGCGGGCGCCGTTTACAACGCGAGGCACGCGATGACCGTGACGACGACGGAACCATTTAAGAAACTAAAAAAGCGCATGGTTTTACCAAGCGCTTTTTTGTTTGTTTATTTTTTGTTGAAACTGTCTTTAAGCGATACCGAACGGTTGAAAACGGGATGCTCGGCCGTGCTATCTACGTTGTCAATGCAGAAATAACCGAGTCGTAAGAATTGGAATGCCGCCGGTGCTTCAGCGGGAAGAATGCCGGCTTCCACTTTGCAGTCGGTAAGCACCTCCAACGAATCGGGGTTCATGACATCTAAGAAGTCTTGGTCGCCCGCTTCAGGTTCTGCATCGGTGAACAGCGAGGAATAGAGGCGAACTTCGGCGGTTTTGGCGGTGGTCGCATCTACCCAATGAATTGTGCCTTTTACTTTGCGACCGTCCGGAGTGTTGCCGCCCTTGGTTTCGGGATCGTAGGTGGCTAAGATCTCAACCACGTTACCACTCTCGTCTTTGACGCAACCGGTACAACGTACGACATACGCTGATTTCAAACGCGCTTCGTTACCGGGGAACAAGCGGAAATAACCTTTGACAGGTTCTTCCATGAAGTCTTCACGTTCTACCCACAGCGTACGTGAGAAGGAGACGGCATGCGTACCGCGTTCGGGATAATACGGATGGTTTTCCATTTGGAAGGTTTCGGCCTGATCTTCGGGATAGTTGGTGATGGTGAGCTTGACGGGGTGTAACACTGCCATAGCACGTGTTGCATTTTCGTTAAGATCTTCACGCAAGCAGTGTTCCAGCAGGGCGATTTCCACCGTGCTGGGTACTTTGGCTACGCCGACACGTTCAATAAAATTGCGAACAGAAGCGGGCGTATAACCGCGGCGGCGCAAGCCACGCAACGTGGGCATACGCGGGTCATCCCATCCGGATACGTAGTTTTCTTCTACCAGTTTGCGCAGTTTACGTTTGGACATTACGGTGTAGTTGATGTTCAAACGTGCAAATTCGATCTGGCGCGGATTACCTTCTAAATCGGCGTGTTCGACAAACCAGTTGTATAGCGGACGGTGATCCTCAAATTCCAACGAGCAGAGGGAATGGGTGATCCCTTCAAGAGCATCTTCCAACGGATGAGCAAAGTCATACATGGGGTAAATGCACCATTTATCGCCTTGGCGGTGATGATGGGCGTGATTGATGCGGTAGATGACCGGATCGCGCATGTTAAAGTTACCGCTGGCGAGATCAATCTTGGCACGCAACGTCATGGCACCGTCGGCAAATTCGCCGGCGCGCATGCGTGTAAATAAATCCAAGCTTTCTTCCATGGGACGATCACGATAAGGGCTGATGGCAGGATGTGTCAGGTCACCGCGGTTTTCTCGCATTTGATCGGGTGAAAGTTCACAGACGTAGGCAAGACCCTTCTTGATCAGCGACACGGCAATATCGTACATGGTTTCAAAGTAATCCGATGCGTAGTAGAAACGGTCATCCCAATCGTAGCCGAGCCAGTGGATATCCTCTTGAATGGCATCAACGTACTCCACGTCTTCTTTGGTGGGATTGGTATCGTCCATACGCAGATTACAAATTCCGCCGTATTTCTCGGCAGTACCAAAGTCAATGCAAATGGCTTTGGCATGACCGATGTGCAAATAGCCGTTCGGTTCGGGCGGGAAACGGGTGTGAACCTGCTTGCCGTAGCAACGGCCTTCCGGTTTTAACTCCTCGTCAATAATATCGTGAATAAAATTACTGGTACGTTCTTCAGACATATAAGACCCTCCTGCAGATTATAACGCTTTCATGGCCGCATCAAAACGGGCGGCAACGGTATCCTTGCCGAGCAACTGCATGATACCGCAAAGATCGGGCGTGTTGCGGCGGCCGGTGACAGCTACACGAATGACGGTGCTGACGTCGCCAACGTGACCTTTGTAGGCATCCGGTTGCTTTTTGTATTCTTTGACATCGGGACAAAAACCGATGTCAGGGCAGATGAATTTAACGGTGTCAAACCATGCCTGCTTGTCCTGAGACGGATCGTAAACCGACAAGTAAGCGTTCAAGATAGTGCGAATATCGTTCGCCGTCAATTGTTCAGGCCAGGGATATTCGGTCGGTTGTTGGAAGAAGTATTCGGCGTATGCGGGAACGTCGCTCCATTTGGCTATATCTTTACGCGGTTTTGGACCGCCGCGATCGATACCAAACAAGCCAACGGTGAAAGCCGCATCTTTGGTAAGCAGGGCATGCCATTCGGGCGCGTAAGTGGCCGCCCATTCGGTAGCGGATTTTGCTACTTCTTCAGCGGTCATGCTGGCAATGACGTTTTTGCTGACGTCGTTGAGTTTATTTAAGTCGAACAATGCGCCCGATACACTCATCTTTTTGAGATTAAACGGGAAGGCGCTACGCGGTTTGTCTGCGTTTTGACGTCGCCAATCTTCGTAATCGCTATTGGCGACGGTGTGCAGATATTCCATAACGCTTTCGGGCGGATAGCCCTGTTCGGTGTAAAAATGCACCGCGGCTTCAGGATCCTTACGTTTCGAAAGTTTCCGTTTGTTGCCGTCTTCTTCTTTCATAATAGGGCTGACGTGTGCGTATTTGGGCGGTTTGAAACCGAGCACACGGAAAAGCTGAATATGTGTTGGGACCGAAGCGATCCATTCGTCGCCGCGTATGACATGTGTCGTGCGCATTAAATGATCGTCGATCGCATGAGCAAAGTGATAGGTGGGAATACCGTCGGATTTGAGCAACACGATATCCTGATCGTTTTCGGGAATCTCAATGGTGCCCTTGATCATATCGTCAAATTTAATACGACGGGATTCGTCGCCCGGCGAGCGTAAGCGCATGACGTAGGGAAGACCTGCGCGCACTTTTTCAATGGCCTGTTCGGGAGTGAGCGAACGGCAGGTGGCATAAGTACCATAGTAGCCGGTACGTTGTTTGTCGGCTTCTTGCTGTTCACGAACAGCCGTTAATTCCTCCGGCGTACAAAAACAGGGATAGGCAAGGCCTTGCAGTACCAACGATTTGACATATGCCTGATAGATCTCGGCACGGTCGCTTTGACGATAGGGACCGTAGTTGCCGATGGGGGCATCGTCACCTTGATAACCTTCGTCGATCTGCAGGCCGTATTGACGCAGACCGGTCAAAATATCGGCGGCGCCACCGTCAACCTCGCGTTTTTTATCGGTGTCTTCCAAACGGAAGTAAAACACACCATTGGTAGCACGAGCTGTTAAATAGTTGATGGTTGCGGTGAACAAAACGCCTAAATGAAGATAACCCGTAGGTGAGGGGGCAATGCGCACCACGCGGGCGCCTTCACCCAGTTGACGCGGCGGATATTGCGCTTCGTAATCCTCAGGCGTTTTGCTAATGTTGGGAAACAGTAAGTCCGCAAGTTGCTCTAAAGCGGTCATGTAAGGGCCTCCTAAATACAGATACAACTATTTTACAATTTTTGGTTGCAAAAGTCAATGCAAGTATGGTACTATATAAAAAAGATTTTTTCGGAAGGAAACGAGATTTCATGGAAACGATGGAAGCACCGCGCAAAAAACGCGCGTTAAGTTGTATTCAGTCTACCGGAACGCCGACTTTGGGCAATTACCTTGGCGCTTTGCGTAACTGGGTAGCGTTGCAGGATGAGTTTGAGTGTGCCTATGCGGTAGCAGACTTGCATGCCTTAACGGTACGCCAAGAGCCCGCCAAATTGCGCCAGCAGATTAACGAAACGTCTGCCCTGTTACTCAGTATTGGCTTAGATCCTGATAAATCGTTGCTCTTTGTGCAGTCGCAAGTGCCGGAACACGCGCAACTAAGCTGGCTGCTTTCGTGCCATACCCAGTTTGGAGAATTGTCGCGTATGACGCAGTTTAAGGATAAATCTGCCAAACATGCCGATAATATCAACGCCGGTTTATTTACCTATCCTGTGTTGATGGCGGCGGATATTTTGCTGTACCAACCCGACGTGGTGCCGGTCGGTGCTGACCAAAAACAACATTGCGAACTGACGCGCGATATTGCTGCTCGTTTTAATAACCTGTACGCCAATACATTTACCATTCCCGAACCGTATATTATGAAAACCGGTGCGCGCGTTTGTTCCTTACAGGAACCGACTAAGAAAATGTCCAAGTCCGACGAAAACCAAAACGCCTTTATCTCGCTGAAAGACGATGCGGATACCAATATGCGTAAATTTCGTCGTGCCGTGACGGACAGCGAAGCGAAGGTGCGTTATGCTGAGGGAAAAGATGGCGTCAATAACTTGATGGAGATCTACTCGGCTGTGACAGGCAAAACGCTGGAGACCATAGAAGATGAGTTTACCGGCAAGGGTTATGGCGATTTTAAAACGGCTGTCGGTGAAGCGGTCGCTTTGGAACTCAAACCCATTCAAGAGCGGTTCGCCGAACTGATGAAGGACAAGGCGCAACTGGAACAATGGATGAAAGTCGGTGCCGAGCGTGCTTCTTACGTTGCCGGCAAGACGTTATCGAAAGCTATGAAAAAACTGGGCTTTGTTATTTTGAAATAAAGCGAAAGCGCTCCGCACGCGGAGCGCTTTTTTACATGAATTTCAACAACTTTTCCATGAATTCTTTTTCAAGATCAATGAGTTTTTCGGTGAGCTTGCGGCTTTGGTCGGATGCTTTGCTGTATTCATTAAGATAACCGCTGAGCGATTTGACTCCCATGCTGCACCCGTCGATCATCAGCCCTGCGATATGCGATTCGGTATCGTTTACAAGGAGTTTTACCTCGGTAGAAATCCACGAAAAGGCCTTGACGACCGAGGGTGGATCTTTTTCATCCATTTCTTCGCTGTTGAGCAATGCGTGACATTCGTCGCCGATGTCAATGTGACGGTCATTGTAGGATTTGATCAGTTCGCGTAGTTCGGGTTTGTCTTTTAAAAACGGCATGACTTGCTCCATACTATTGGTGGCGCACTTGCAACCGGAATTGCATTCGCGCAACAGTAAGACGGTATCTTTGTTCATCTTATCGCATCCTTTCTGTGTAAAGTATGTGACGGAAAGCAAAAGATTATTCTATCTTGCAAAAGTGACGGTGGTACGGTATACTGATACAAGGAGTTGATAATGTGAAACATTCTTTTTTTGCAATGCTGTCTCGTATGAAGTACATTAACCGCTGGGCATTGATGCGTAATACCCGTGCGGAGAATATTTGTGAGCATTCCCACGACGTTGCGGTACTGGCACATGCGCTGGCGCTATTGCATAACAATCGTTTCGGAGGCAAGGCGGATGTACAAGCGTGTGTTATGCTTAGTTTGTACCACGATGCGCCCGAAATTTTAACCGGTGATTTGCCGACACCTGTGAAATACGATAATCCGGTTATTCGCGATGCATACAAGCAAGTGGAAACGGTCTCGGCCGAAAAGTTGATATCGTTGTTGCCGACTGATTTAAAAGACGAGTACCGTCGCTGGCTACTACCCGATGCAACGTACGAAATCGAAAGGCGGTTGGTGAAAGCAGCTGACAAATTAGCGGCACTTGTTAAATGTATTGAAGAGGGCAAACAAGGCAATCACGAATTTGATAAAGCGCGACTTTCTACTGAGAAATCACTTCGGGATATGAAGTTACAAGCGGTTGATTGCTTCCTGGAGGAATTCTTGCCCGCGTATGAATTAACTTTAGATGAACTCTAAAAATTAAAGCCGTGTAAGGAAACTTACACGGCTTTAATTTAGCCCTTGACCACCTGTGCGGTCGAAGAGTCTTGCCACGGCGGCATGCAATAATGGCTCAGTACGAAGTGTGGGATCCATCGAGTAGAAAGCACGTGCCGCATCCTGAGCTTGACGGAGAAGCGTCATATCCGATAAGAAATCGGCAATTTTCATTTCCGGCAACCCGTGTTGGCGATCGCCAAAGAAATCACCGGGTCCGCGGAGTTTGAGATCTTCGTCGGCTATGCGGAACCCATCGGTGGTTTCGCACATAACTTTTAAACGGCGTACCGCTTCTTCGTTTTGGGCATCCGAAATCAAAATACAGGATGAAGCGTGTTGACCGCGCCCGACGCGTCCGCGCAATTGGTGCAATTGCGCTAAACCGAATCGTTCTGCATTTTCAATGACCATCAACACGGCATTGGGAACGTCTACGCCGACTTCTACAACGGTGGTGGATACCAGAACGGATAAACGGTTCTCAGCAAAATCGCGCATGATCTGCTCCTTTTCGCGCGGTTTCATTTTGCCGTGTAACAGCCCGACGGTATAGTCTTTTAAAGGACCGTCGGCTAACGTTTTGACATATTCTTCAGCGGCGATCAAATCGGTTTCGCCCTCTTCTACCAATGGGCAAACTACGTACGCCTGACGACCTTCATCAAGGAATTTTCGTACATAACCGTAGGCGCGGGAGCGTTTGTCGGTACCGATCGCATACGTAGCGATGGGGGAACGGCCGGCTGGTAATTCGTCGAGAACCGAAATATCCAAATCACCGTATACAATGAGAGCCAAGGTACGTGGGATGGGTGTGGCCGACATAACAAGGAGATGTGGATGCGCACCTTTGGCTGTTAAAGCGGAGCGTTGTCGCACGCCAAAACGGTGCTGTTCATCGGTGATAACAAGGCCGAGCGAATGAAACTGCACAGCATCCGACAACAGCGCGTGGGTGCCTACCAATAAACGACAGGTGCCGTCGGCTACGGAGGTGCGGATAGCGTCTTTTTGCTTTTTGGTCATGGAACCTGTCAGCAGCCCAACTTGTACGGTGCTGTCGTTGGCAAAGGTACGGCAAAACGATTCGTAGTGTTGTTGTGCCAAAATTTCGGTCGGAGCCATCATGACACATTGGTAGCCGTTGTGAATAACGGTATGTGCCAAGCAGGCGGCAACGGCGGTTTTTCCGCTACCGACATCGCCGTGAAGCAGACGATTCATCGGTGTACGGCCACGCATATCTCGTACGGCATCGGCAATGGCACGCTGCTGAGCGCCTGTCATGGTGAAGGGGAGGAGGGCAGCAAACTCATTGCTGTAATCGCGAGAAATACAAATCCCCGTTTGTGTGCGTGCGGGATTTGTAAGGCCCAGTAACCCCAGTTGTAACACAAATAATTCTTCAAAGATCAATCGACGGCGCGCTGTTGCCAGTGCCGTGTTATCGGCAGGAAAATGGATGTTTTCCAATGCATATCGGTATGTACACAAATGGTACTGCTGTCGCAATGTTGGCGGTAACACATCGGTATCCAATGCGGCATCTAATTGTAACAGCGCCGTGCCGACCAACTTTTCCAAATACCGTGACGTGATGCCGGCTGTTAGCGGATAAATGGGGCGAATGCGCTCGCCGGATTCTGCTTCTTCAACGAGCGGCGAGGTCATTTCGGGTGCGGAAAGTGAACCGCCGACTGTTCCAAAAAACAGGTATTGCTGTCCGGCTTTAATTTTAGCGGCGGCGTATTTGTTATTAAATAACGTAACACGCATGACGCCTGAAGGATCGGTGACGGAAAATGTGTAAAGTGAAAGACCTTTACGTATGTATTTTCCCATTGGCGCACCAAGTGCGGTTGCGCGGATGCAGCAGGGACGATCGTGTGGGGCGGCGGCAATGGGTACAACCGACGACCAATCCTCATATTGCCGAGGGAAATGGGAGAGAAGGTCGCCGACGGTGTGGATGTTCAACTTGTGTAGTTGTTCGGCACGTTTCTCGCCGACGCCCTTAAGATACTGAATGGGGGTTTGCTCGGTTAACATCGCGGCGCCTCCTTTCTTTTGAGAAAATAGCCGATGATACCAGACGGAATCATCGGCTATCTGTTGATTATTCGATGGAAATAAAGTAGTAGTAGACCGGTTGACCGCCTGCGATAACGGTGACTTCTACGTCGCTGCCGAGTTTGGCGGAAATGGCCTGCGCGGCGGTATTGGCGTCTTGCTCGGTGATGCCTTCACCGTACATCAACGTGATGAACGCAACATCCTTGCCGGCCGAACGGCGAGCGGACGCCATGTTCTTGGTAAGCTTAACGACGGCATGCTCAACCGACGAATCGGTAAAGGTAAGTTTGCCGTTGTCAAGCGCCAAAATGTCACCTTCTTTAATCGCGCGATTTTCGAAATCGCTGTCACGCGCGGCAAAGGTGATGGAACCGGACGACACGTTGTCGGCTGCTTTCATCATGGCGTTTAAGTTGTCTTCAACCGTCGCTGACGGATCGAAATTGAGCATAGCGGACACGCCTTGCGGGATGGTGCGAGTTGGGAGGACATGTACCGTGCGATCGGCCAGCGGGATCGCCTGCTCCGC